>DASSZB010000370.1:0-8052 GCA_035702935.1 Dehalococcoidia bacterium | reverse complement strand
CGAGGATGGGCGGGATGAAGCCGTCCGCCAGGCTCTTCAGGCCCTGCACCTGGTAACCGGGGTGCGGTTCGACCGCGATCACCTGTGTGCGCGGGTATGCCTCTTTCAGGCGCCGGCCGACGCCCATCAACGTGCCGCCGGTGCCCAGGCCCGCCAGGAAGACGTCCACCTGCGGCAGGTCTGCGAGTATCTCCGGGCCGGTGGTCTCGTAGTGAGCCTTAGTGTTGCTGGGGTTGCAGAACTGGTCCATCATCAGCCAGCCTTCGCGGCTCGCCATTTCGCGAGCCACCTCCATGGCGCCTCGGACACCGTTCTCGGCCGGGATCTGCTCGACGACGGCGCTGTAGGCCGCCAGCGTCCGCGGGATCTCGGGGTAGACGTTCTCCGGCATCACGACGCGCACCTTGTAGCCACGGGACCGGCCGACCATCGCCAGCGCGATCCCCGTGTTGCCGGTGGAAGCCTCGACAATCGTACCGCCGGGCTCTAGCAGGCCCTCTCGTTCAGCGTCCAGCACCATCTCCTTGACGATGCGGTCCTTGACGCTGCCTGTGGGGTTGGTCCCTTCCAGCTTGGCGAAGAGGCGGACGCCCGGTTTGGGGCTGCATTGCTTGAGCTCGACCAGGGGCGTGTCGCCGATGGAGTCGATGATGTCGGTGTGGTGCATCTCAACGTAAGGATCGAGCTATCACGGCGACAAAGCAACATCTGTGGTGGCGGGGCGAAGAGAGCCGCCATATACTTCACCTGAGATGGCCTTTCGCTTGCTCATGGCGATTAGAGAGGAGACCGCTCGGTGCCCGTAGCCGGCAACGGCCGTGACACGCGTGCGGCAGCGGCATTCCTGGAAGGCGCCGCTGTACCCGTCCTGCCCACATCGGTGGATCCCTCGGACCGGGAGTTCAGCGCGAACCGTGAACGAATGGCGGAGCTTGTCGCCGAGTTGCAGGAGAACCTGGCGAGGGTCCAGGAGGGCGGCGGCAAGGCGCAGGTCAAGCGGCATCGGGGACGCGGGAAGCTCATCGCCCGTGAGCGCATCGATCGTCTGACCGATTCCGGGACTGCGTTCCTGGAACTGAGCCCGCTGGCCGCGTTCGACCTCTATAACAATGACGCGCCGTCTGCCGGAATCGTCACGGGGCTCGGGCGCGTGTGCGGCCGCGAGGTGGTGGTGATAGCGAATGACGCGACGGTCAAGGGAGGCACGTACTACCCGCTCACCGTGAAGAAGCACCTGCGCGCCCAGGAAGTGGCCGAGCAGAACCACCTTCCCTGTGTGTATCTCGTGGACTCGGGTGGCGCTTTCCTCCCGCTCCAGTCGGACGTCTTCCCGGACCGCGAGCACTTCGGGCGCATCTTCTACAACCAGGCCCGGATGTCGGCCAAGGGCATCCCCCAGGTGGCCGCGGTCATGGGGTCCTGCACCGCGGGCGGCGCCTATGTCCCGGCGATGAGCGATGAGACCATCATCGTGGAGGGCACGGGCACGATCTTCCTGGGCGGCCCGCCGCTGGTGAAGGCTGCCACTGGCGAGGAAGTGTCGGCGGAAGATCTCGGAGGCGGTTTCGTACACACCGAGATCTCCGGCGTGGCCGACCACCTGGCCAAGGACGACGACGAGGCGCTGGCGATCTGCCGTAGCGTCATCGCCAACCTGGGGAAAGAGACGCGGTCTGCTCCCTGGCCGGTGGCGCCGGCCGAGGACCCCATTTACGACCCGGAAGACATCTACGGCATCGTGCCTGCGGATTTCCGGCGCTCCTTTGACGTTCGCGAGGTGATCGCTCGTATAGTGGACGGGAGCCGGTTCCACGAGTTCAAGGCCTCGTACGGCGTGACTCTCGTCTGTGGGTTCGCCCGCATAATGGGTTTCCCAGTCGGGATCGTGGCCAACAACGGCATCCTGTTCTCCGAGAGCTCGCTGAAGGGGGCGCATTTCATCGAGCTTTGCGCCCGGCGCAAGGTTCCACTGGTCTTTCTCCAGAACATCACTGGCTTCATGGTGGGCAAGAAGTATGAGCACGAGGGGATTGCCAAGCACGGCGCCAAGATGGTCACGGCCGTCGCCAGCGCCGAGGTGCCCAAGTTTACCGTGATCATCGGAGGCTCGTTCGGCGCCGGGAATTACGCGATGTGCGGCCGGGCCTATTCGCCGCGATTCCTCTGGAGCTGGCCTAACGCCCAGATTTCCGTCATGGGCGGAGCCCAGGCGGCAAGCGTGCTCCTGCAAGTGCGCCTGGACAACGTCCGCGCCGAGGGTGGCGACATGACGATGGAGGAGCAGCGGGAGTTCACGCACCCAACGCTGGAAAAGTATGAACGCGAAGGCAACGCTTACTACGCCACCGCCCGCCTGTGGGACGACGGGATCATGGACCCGCTGGACACCCGCATGGCGCTGGGGCTGGGCATCAGCGCCTCGTTGAACGCGCCTATTCCGGACACCACGTTCGGCGTGTTCAGGATGTAGATGTTCCGCAGCGTCCTAATCGCCAACCGCGGCGAGATCGCCGTCCGCATCATCCGCACCTGCCGGGACCTGGGTATCGAGACGGTAGCCGTATTCTCAGACGCCGACCGGCGGGCGCTGCACGTCCTCGAGGCGGACCGTGCCGTGCACATCGGCGGGTCAGCGCCGGCCGAAAGCTACCTGAACATCGAGGCCATAGTCGGCGCCGCGAGGGATGCCGGAGCGGAGGCCGTCCATCCGGGCTACGGATTGCTTTCCGAGAATGCAAGCTTCGCCCAGGCATGCCTGGACGCGGGGCTCGTCTTCATCGGCCCGGAGCCTACCGTAATCGCGGCGATGGGGGACAAGGCGGCGGCCCGCAAACTCGTCTCGGCGCGCGGCGTACAGACAGTGCCCGGATACGACGGCGACGGACAGGGCGCGGCGGAGTTGCTCAAGCAGGCGAAGAGGATCGGGTTTCCGGTCATGATCAAGGCCGCAGGCGGCGGCGGCGGGCGAGGAATGCGGATCGCGGAGTCGGCGTCCAAGTTCGAGGAACTCTCGGAAAGCGCGAGCCGGGAAGCTGAGCGCGCGTTCGGGGACGGGCGACTGATCCTGGAGCGGGCGATTATCGGCGCCAGGCACATCGAGGTGCAGGTGCTGGCCGACAGCTGGGGTAACAGCATGCACCTGGGGGAGCGCGACTGCTCGGTGCAACGCCGGCACCAGAAGGTGATTGAGGAAAGCCCCTCGCCGGTGGTGGACGAGGCAATGCGAGAGCGGATGGGGGAAGCAGCTTCCGAGGTGGCCCGAGCCGTCGGTTATACGAACGCCGGCACGGTGGAGTTCCTCGTGGATGCGGACAAGAAGTTCTACTTCCTGGAGATGAACACGAGGCTCCAGGTGGAGCACGGCGTCACCGAGATGGTGACTGGACTGGATATCGTGGCCCTCCAGTTGCAGATCGCCGCCGGCCAGCCGCTGCCCTTTGCTCAGGATGACATCAAGTTCCGGGGTCACGCCATCGAATGCCGCGTCTACGCGGAGGACCCAGTCAATGATTACCTTCCCAGCGCGGGGCGGATCACGGCGTTTGAGCCTCCGACAGGGCACGGCGTGCGCAATGACGTGGGTGTCTACGAAGGCTTCGAGGTGAGCACGTTCTACGACCCGATGCTTGCCAAGTTGCTCACCTGGGGCCGGGACCGCGCCCAGGCGATCGCCAGGATGCGGACGGCTCTTGGGCGATACCGTCTCGCGGGAGTGAAGACGAACCTCGGCATGCTACAAGCCGTTGTGTCCCACCCGGTGTTCGAGGCGGGTGGCGCGACGACCGCTTTCCTGCAGACAGAGTTTGTCGCGGGCGCTCCTGCTGCTGGCGTCCCGGACGAAGCGGTGCTGGCCGCCTTCGGCGCCATGGTCCTTGGCGTCGGCGCGGCCGAGGACCCGTGGATGGTTGGCGGCCCCTGGCGGCTTGCCGGGGCGCGGCTCGTGCAGCTCCGCCATGGCAATATGCCCTACGGGGTCAGCGGCAGGCGCTACGGGAGTGAGTGGAGTGTCAGCATCAACGGCAGGCCGCACCGCGCCCGTTTCGCCGCTCGCGGCGACACCGTGCTCGTGGAGACAGGCGACGGCACCCGCCCGGCGGACGTGCGTCGCTCCGACGGCGCCTTCGAGGTGACCATGCGCGGGCATTCGTACCGGCTGGAGCTGGCCCGCGCGGAAGGGAAGCACGCGCACCCGGAAGGCCATCGCGAGAAGGGACTCGCGGCGCCGATGCCGGGCCTCGTCCTGCGAGTCCTTGTCCGCGAAGGAGAGCCGGTGCATACGCACCAGACGCTTGTTGTGATCGAGGCGATGAAGATGGAACACGCGATCGAGGCGCCGCACGACGGGGTGGTGAAGAAGGTGCATTGCCAGGAGGGCGGCCGCGTCAGCGAGGGCCAGCTCCTTATCGAGCTGGAACAGGACGGCATGTAGTGAATTGGCCTGAACGTGTCACCATCACCGAGGTGGGTCCCAGGGATGGCCTGCAGAATGAGGCCACTCCCATTCCGCTGGATCGGAAAGTGGAGCTGGTGGACCGCCTGTCGGCCACCGGACTCACGCGGATCGAGGCGGCGTCCTTCGTTAGCCCGAAGGCGATCCCACAGATGGCCAACGCGGCGGACGTCATGGCGGGCATCAAGCGGCAGCCCGGTGTCACTTACATCGCGCTGGTCCCTAACGAACGCGGTGCCCACGACGCGCTGGCGGCGCGCGCGGACGAGATCTCCGTGGTGGTCTCGGCCAGCGAGTCCCACAACCGCAGCAACGTCAATCGTTCCGTGGCGGAGTCACTGGAAGGCGTCCGTGGCATCGCTGCGCTATGCCGCGAGGCGGGGGTGCCCTGGGCCGGCTACGTGGCGACGTCGTTTGGCTGTCCGTACGAAGGCGCCGTCAGCCTGGAGAGCGTGCTCCGGGTTGCCCGCGAGTACGGCGATGCGGGCGCTTACGCGGTCGCTCTCGGTGACACGATCGGGATCGGGAACCCGGCCCAGGTGTTTGAGGTGGTTGCCGCTGTGATGGCGGAGGTCGATCCGTTGCCCGTGCGCCTCCACTTCCACGACACCTACGGGCGCGCGCTGGCGAACACCATTGCGGCCATGGAGGCGGGCGCCTCGCAGTTCGATGGCTCGGTTGGCGGCCTGGGGGGCTGTCCCTACGCTCCGGGGGCGTCCGGGAACGTCGCGACCGAGGATATGGTCGCCATGCTGGAGCGCATGGGCATCGCAACGGGGGTTGACCTCGGAGCGCTGCTGGGCGTGGCGGAGTTTGTGCAGGATGTGGTTGGGCGTGGGCTAGACGGCAAAGTGCTGCGCGCCACGCTGGCTTCGCGCTAAGTCCCTGCTTTATGACCATGCGCTGGTGCTGTGATATCGTGGCCTCACGCGCCCTGATATCCGTATGCAAACGGAGGAGAGCCCATGCCCGATCAGCAGTACGAAACGATCCGCTACGAGCACCGCAACCGCATCGTATTGATCACGTTGAACCGGCCCGAGAAGCTGAATGCGTGGAGCGCGCAACTGGAGGGCGAGTTCATCGATGCCATCGAGACGGCCACTGCAGACCCGGAGACACACGCCATTGTCATTACCGGCGCCGGTCGCGCATTCTGCGCCGGGGGCGACTTCAGCGGCTGGTCGCAGGACCTGGCCGGCCGTGCCGGCGGCGCGCGTATTTCGCCTCTGATGTCGCGCGAGGGCAGTCCGGAGGTACCGGTAACACTCAGCCGCGCGAAGCCCACGATCGCTGCGGTGAACGGACTGGCAATCGGTATCGGGCTCACGATGACCCTTGCCTGCGACATCCGCATCGCCTCGGACAAGGCGCAATTCTCCGCCCGCTTCGTCAAGGTAGGACTGACACCCGAATGCGGGAGCACCCGATATCTGCCCCTTGTGGCCGGCATCGGGAACGCCCTTTACCTGGCGCTGACCGGCCGCATGGTCGATGCTGAGGAGGGTTTGCGCCGGGGGCTCGTGGACTGCGTGGTGCCGCACGAAGCACTGATGGACGAGGCAATGGCCCTGGCGGAGGAGATCGCCGCCAACCCGCCTTCCGCGGCCTGGGCCGCCAAGCGGTTAATCCACGAGAACGCGGTCGAGTCTGACCTGCGGCGCGTCGTGGGCCTCGAGGGGTTTGCGATCCGCGAGATGCGCCGCCTGCCGGACCACACCGAAGCCGTGCAGGCGTTCATCGAGAAGCGCCAGCCGAACTTCAACCCGAGCGGGCCGTCTGGCCGGTAGACGCCGATGCGCTGGGGAATGACGTACCCGCTGGAGGGCATCCCGCTCTCCGCCCACCGCGAGGTCCTGGAAGAGGCCGAGCGAATCGGCTATACGGACGCCTGGACCGCCGAGGTCAACGCCGCCGACGCCTTCACGCCGATGGCGGCGATGGCCTGCTGGACGAAGTCCACGCGCCTGGGGAGCGCCATCGGCAACATCTACACGCGCACGCCGACGGTCCTGGCGCAGACGGCCGGCGGGCTGGCCGACCTCGCGCCTGGCCGCATCGTCCTGGGCATCGGGACGAGCTCTCCGGCCATCGTCGAAGTCTGGAACGGCGTTAAGCTGGAGAAGCCGCTCACGCGCATGCGCCAGACTGTGGAATTCCTGCGGCAGGCGATGACGGGGGAGAAGACCGCAATGACCGTCGGCCCGTACGACGTCAGGAGCTTCCGCCTGGGCCGGCCGCCGTCCGAGCCCGTACCGATATTCGTCGCCGCCCTGCGCGAGAAGATGATCGAGCTGGCGGGGTCACTGGGCGACGGCGTGATTACAAACTACATTTCGCCCGAGGACGCGCCGAAGATCGCCACCGTGGCGAAGCACGCCGCCCGCAAGGCCGGCCGCGACCCGGACTCGGTGGATGTGGCCTGCCGCATCTTCGTGATCCCCACCGAGGACCGACAGGTGGCGCAGATGATCGGGCGGTTTGTCGTCTCCGCCTACCTGACGACGCCCTTCTACTACGCGTTCCATGAATGGCTCGGCCGCGGCGAAGTGCTGTCGCCGATGATGCAGGCCTGGCAGGCGGGCGAGCGGCAACAGGCGCTGGGCCTCGTCCCCGAGAAGGTCGTGGATGACCTCTTCGTATTTGGCACACCGGGCGAGATGCTGGACAAGATAGAGGCCTACTGCAAGAATGGCATCACCACGCCCATCCTGAATATCGTGCCCACGGCGCGCGAGCCCATAGCCCAAGCCCAGGAAACGATCGCCGCGCTCAGAGCGCTCGCCCCGCGTTAGCCCACGGAGGTACCGCAATGCCTGATTTCACGCTGACACCCGAGATCCGCGACATCCGCAAGCGCACTCGCGATTTCATGGATGAGTTCATCTACCCGAACGAGCCGTTTTTCCTGGACGAGCATGGCGACAACGGCAAGCGCGAGGCGCTGATGAAGGACCTGCAGGCCCGGACCAAGGCGATGGGCATGTGGGCGCCGCACCTGCCGGCTGAGGCAGGTGGCATGAACATTGGCTTTATGAAGTACGTCTACATGAACGAGATCCTGGGCCGCAGCCCGGTCGCGCCGCGCGCGTTCGGGGCCCAGGCTCCGGATTCCGGCAACGCCGAGATCCTGCACCAGTTCGGGACGGCGGAGCTGAAGGAGAAGTTCATGAAACCCCTCGTCGCCGGCGAGGTCCGCTCCTGCTTCTCGATGACCGAGCCGGAGAACCCCGGCTCCGACCCGACGACTCTGCAGGGGCGCGCCGTCCGCGATGGCGACGAGTGGGTGATCAACGCGCACAAGTGGTTCAGCAGCGGCGCCATCGGCGCTTCGTTTGCCATTGCCATGCTGGTGACGGACCCGGAATCGCCGCCGCACCGGCGCATGTCGCAGATCATCGTGCCGCTCGACACCCCGGGCGTCGATATCGTGCGGTCGGTACCGGTGATGGGTGAGACCGCGGGGAACCACGCGGAAATCTGGTACCGCGACGTGCGCGTGCCTGTCACGTACACGCTCGGGAACCCCGGCGATGGGTTCATGATCGCCCAGAAGCGGCTGGGTCCCGGCCGCATCCACCACTGCATGCGCTGGCTGGGAC
>DASSZB010000369.1:0-2852 GCA_035702935.1 Dehalococcoidia bacterium | reverse complement strand
CGATGGGCGCTCCGGCGGGCATCTCGCTGCGTGCCACCGCCTCCGCCGCCTCTGCCTGCGTGTAGCCCAGGCCCATCAGCGCCGCGACGACCTCCTCCGACTCCACCCCCGGCACCGTCGCCGGCGCGCCCCCGGTCATCTTCCCCCGTAACTCCAGCACTATCCGGCTCGCCAGCTTCTGGCCAACCCCGGGCGCCCGCGCCAGTGCGGCCGCGTTCCCCGACGCTATCGAGAACGCCAGGTCGTCCGCGCTCATGATCGAAAGCAGCCCCAGGCCCACCTTGGGCCCCACCCCGCTGACACCCAGCAACACCTGGAACAGCCGCTGCTGGTGCCCGTCCGGGAACCCAAACAGCGTCATCGAATCCTCGCGCACCACCATGTGCGTGTGCAGAACGATCTCGGACCCGACCCTAGCCTCGCCCACAGTCCCCGCCGTCACGTACACGATGTACCCCACGCCGCCGATGTCCACGATAACGTGGTCCACCCCGCGCTCCAGCACCGTCCCCCGCAACCGCGCGATCACCGACGGCGGCCCTCGGCCTGCAAGTCCCGATCGTCAATTTCCAGTTGCCCTCTCTTCAAGCAGTGGCAGAGCGCCACCGCCAGAGCGTCCGCCGCGTCCGCCGGTTCGGGCGGCTCCGGAAGCCCCAGCAGCGCCTGCACCATCATCGCCACCTGCTCCTTGCTCCCGCGGCCGTACGACGTCACGAACTGCTTCACTTCCAGCGGCTTGTAGAAAGACACCCGCAGCCCCGCCTGGGCCGCTGCCAGCACGGCAGCCGCCCTCGCTTCGCCCACAGCCACAGCCGCCCGCACATGCCCCACGATGAAATCCTCCACCGCCACCTCGTCCGGCTGCCACTCCCGGATGAAATCTGCGATCGCCTCGTTGATCCGTAGCAGGCGCTCGGCCTGCGGCGCCTTTGTCGGCGGGGCCACGCTGCCGAACTCCAGCGCCCGGTAGCGGTTACCCTCCGCCAGTACGAGGCCGAAACCGGTGATAGTGAGGCCCGGGTCGATCCCCAGGACCTTGAGAGCGCCCGGCTGCGAGGCCCGTCCCGGATTCGCCACGGGCGGGTCCGCCTCAGGCGGACGCGTACTCCATCAACGCGGCCTCCGGGAAGTCCGCGTTGGAGTAGACCTTCTGCACGTCATCCAGGTCTTCGATGAGGTCAAGCAGCCTGAGCGCCTGCCCGGCGGCCTTGTCGTCCAGCAGGACGGAATTCTTGGGAAGCATGGCCAGCTCCGCGCCGGCGATCCTGTAGCCGGATCCCTCCAGTTGTTTCTTCACCTTGTCCAGGTCGGTGGCGGCGGTGTGCACTTCGATCAGGTTGCCGTCCACCAGCACGTCCTCGGCCCCCGCGTCGATCGCCTGGAGCGCCAGTTCCTCCGGGTCGTTGCCGTCCGCCTCCAGCGTGATCAGGCCCTTGTTGTCGAACTGCCAGGCCACGCTGCCAGACTCGCCCATGGTCCCCCCGTTGCGGCTGAGGGCCATCCTCAGCTCTGACACCGTCCGGTTGCGGTTATCCGTGAGCGTTTGCACCAGGATCGCCACGCCGCCCGGGCCGTATCCCTCGAACGTGATCTCCTGCAGCGCTGCTGCGCCTTCGCCCGCGCCCGATCCGCGCTCGATGGCGCGCTTGATCGTGTCCATGGGCATGTTGCCCTCTCGCGCCTTCTCCACCGCCAGCCGCAGGCGTGGGTTCATCGCGGGGTCGCCACCGCCTTCGCGCGCCGCCACCGTCAGCTCGCGCGACAGCTTCGTGAAGATAGCCCCACGCTTGGCGTCCGATGCGCCCTTCTGCCGCTTGATCGTTGACCAGTGAGAATGACCGCCCATAGTCCTGCCGTATTTTACCTATCGGGGCCGGAGGGGGTCAAAGCCGAGAGGCGCTTGCTATAATCCTCGGCATGCTCTCCTTCGAGACGCCGCATGGCCAGTTCAACTACCGCGTCGCCGCCGTCATCATGCGGAGGAACGAAGTCCTCCTCCAGGTCATCGGCGACCAGCCGTACTGGTGCCTCCCGGGCGGCCGTGTCGACTTCGGCGAGTCCGGCGAAGAGGCGATGCGCCGCGAGATCGTCGAGGAGCTCGGCGTGGAACCGCGCATCGAGCGCCTCCTCTGGGTGGTGGAGAACATCTACCGCCAGCGCGGCGTCCGCTTCCACGAGGCCAGTCTCTATTACCTCGCATCACTGCCCGAGGACAGTCCCGAGGCGGCCGCGCAGGCTCCCTGGAAGACTGCTGAGGAAGACGGCACCCCCCTGCTGAACCAGTGGCACCGTGTGGACGAGTTGGAGGGGGTCAACCTCCTCCCCAACTTCCTCTGCACCCGCCTGCGCGACCTGCCAGCCGCCCTGGAATACATCCTCCACCGCGACGCCTGACCTTGGCGCCTCGCGCCTACACCAGTTCCGCAAGCTCCTCCGCTACCGCCATCCCCTTCGGCACGACCACCACGTTGTCAATCAGCCTGGTGTTCCCGACTTTCGCCGCCACCAGCACCATGGCCGGCCGGTCGATCGACGTCATCTCCTGGAGCGTCGCCTCATCCGCCACGCTGACGTACTCAACCTGCACCGCCGGCTGCTGCTGCAGGATACGATGCACGGCCAGCTTCACGAACGTCGTGTCCGTGACGCCGTCCTCCATCACCATGCGCCGCGCGTGCCGGAGGGCGCCTGACAGAGCGAGGGCGGCTCCGCGTTCCTCCGGCGAGAGATACAGGTTCCTGCTGGACATGGCCAGCCCGTCCGGCTCCCGGACAACAGGCATGGCGATGATCTTCACCGGCAGCCTCTCCTGTCGCACCATTTGGCGTATCACCCGCAGCTGCTGAGCATCC
>DASSZB010000114.1:0-2110 GCA_035702935.1 Dehalococcoidia bacterium | reverse complement strand
GGTCATGGTCAGACGACTCGCGAGATTCTTCAGTTGTGCCTGATTAGACCTTCTCGCCTGTCCCGCCACGACGTATGATGCCGTAGTTCACCCGGCGTTATGACAAGAGAAGGAGTCATCACGAATGGTTACTCGATTAATTGTGGTCATGCTGGCGGCGTTCATCGCCCTGTTTGCCGTGGCCTCCACTTACGCCTTCGAGTGCTACAACACGAGCCGCTCGGCGCAGGGCAACCAATCCGCCGCGAATTCGCCGGCCCTCGCATCCCTGGCGGAGATCCTGGCTGACCCGGAGATTGTAGGCCTCTGCCCTGACGGCGTAGAGCACGTTCTGGCCGGCCTGGACGAAGCGGGTTATGAGACCGACAGGGTAATCCACTTCCGGACGCTCATGGCCCAGGGACTGGAGAAGAACGGGAAAGGGGAGGACCTGCTGCACGACGGCAAGGGCATCGACCACCTTGACCAGGAATTCTTCGATACCGTGGACACGCTGATCGGGGAGGGGTTTGGCATCTGCGCGGCTCCGTAACCGTCCACCGCTGGTTGAGTCAGCTCGCTGAAGAGAGGGTCCGGTGCGCCGGGCCCTCTCGGTTTATTCGACGGACGTGAGCTCGAAGCGCTGGGGACCGTTATCGTATCTGACGAGGATGCGCGAATCGTCTGTGCTGTACCAGGCGTCCTGGGTCGAGCCGCCGGAGTCGATGCGGAGGTGCCACACGGAGAAGGAGCCCGCCGGCACGGTCACGCTTTCAAGTCCCTTGACCTCGATGGACACCGTTATCACCTCGGACTCGCGGGGGTTGCAGGAGAGGACGTCTGAGTAACGGGTCTCGAAACCCTCCTTGAAATCGAGGGTGCGCCAGAGGAAGAGGTCGGTCCAGGAATCGTAATGCGTGCTGGGGACGCTGATCTCATCGGTGCTCTCGTCGTCTTCGTCCTTCTGGACGACGGTGAGCTTGCCCTCCCCGTAAGTGGCCTGGCAGGTTCGGTTGATGTCGGGATCCACGTCCACGGTGGTGCGGTCCACGCGCAGGGGCGCCAGAGTTTGAGGGTCGGCTGCGACGGTAATCTCGTCCGTCACCTCGTTGTCCGGGATGTCGAACTTCTGGATGAAGACGAGGCTGTCCACGCCCTCGAGGATCTGTAACGTGCCCTCGCCGACGGTATCGCCCTGGGTGACGTTGTAGATGACGACCTCCGGCGTCGTCCACGGGATGCTCCCGAGCACTGGCCCGCTGTTGGACAGAGGGGCGGTGCCGCCATCATCGCAGGCGGCAACGGCGAGCAGCAGCAGCGGCGCGACGATGAGCAGGCGGCGCAACGTCAGGGGCCCGCCCGGATGACAGACGCGGCCACGCCGACGGCTTCTTCAACGTCCACGCGCTCGATGCCGTAGTGGGTGACCCAGCGGACGCGGCCGCCGGGCTCGTCGAAGCAGAGGACGCCCTCGGCGCTGAGCCTGGCCGCCAGCGCGGCGGCGTTCCAGCGATCAGCCTGGAAGTAGACCATGTTGGTTTCGGGCGCCGGGTCCAGGGTGACGCCGGGGATGTCAGCCAGGCCTTTCGCGGCGACCCGAGCGTTGTCATGGTCGTCGGCCAGGCGATGCACCATGTTCTGGAGCGCGTATAGACCAGCCGCCGCCAGCACGCCGGCCTGCCGCATGCCCCCGCCGAGCATCTTGCGGGCGCGACGGGCCTCGTGAACGAACTCCGACGATCCGCAGAGCAGCGAGCCCACCGGGCATCCGAGTCCCTTCGACAGGCTGACGGAGACGGAGTCGGCGTAGGCCGCGAGCCGGGACACGGGCACGCCCAGCTTGACGGCAGCGTTGAAGAGGCGCGCCCCATCCATGTGCAGCCGGAGGCCGTGGTCATCGGCAATGGTACGCAGGGGCGCCAGGTCCTCTTCGCCAAGGACGGCGCCGCCGCAGAGGTTCTGGGTGTTTTCGACCGCGATCATGGCGGTGCGGGGGAAGTGCTCGTTGTCCGGCCGGACGCGCGCCTCTACCTCGGCGGCGTCGAGGCGGCCCCGAGCGTCGTTGCGCACGGGCCGCAAGCCGACGCCGGCGACGGCCCAGGCCCCGCCGGCCTCGTAGTAAAGCATGTGC
>DASSZB010000201.1:0-2066 GCA_035702935.1 Dehalococcoidia bacterium | reverse complement strand
GCGGGTTGTGCAGTGGGAAGGGGTTTTTGTTCGCGGACCGGGGCGAGTTCGTGGCGAAGGGGTTCGAGGAGCCCGCGCGGGTGTACGAGGTGAGGTGGCGGGATGCGTAAGCCCGTCTGCCCGATGCGCAGGTTTGCCCCGCCCCAGATCCCTTCGCCAAGCTGCGTCAGGCTATCGAGCGGACGCCGTGCGGCTCAGGATGACACCGCTCCGGGGTTCGAGGAGCCGGTGCGGGTGTATGAGGTGAGATGGCGGGAATGATGGAACAGCCCCGGATCAGGCTGACGAAGACGGCGGACGGCGTTAGCATCGCGTACTGGACGGCCGGTGAGGGGCCGGCCATGGTGATCACTCCCTACCACCTCTACAGCCACATACTGATGGACTGGAAGAACGAGGTGAACGGCGGGATCTTCCGCCGGTTGGCGCAACGGCGAAGCGTCGTCCGGTTCGACGGCCGGGGTACGGGAATGTCGGAAAGAGATGGCGTCGAATTCTCCCTCGAAGCACGCATGGCGGACATGGTCGCGATTTTCGCGGCGGCCGTGAACGAGCCAGCGGTACTCATCGGCATGGGGACCTGGGGAATCGCCGCCGTCCGGTTTGCCGCAGAGAACCCGGCGAAAGTCTCTCACCTGGTCCTGTACGACGCAACGCCCGCAGTGCCATATGCTGACGACATCCCCGGCGACGTCATGACCAAGGCGCTTACCAACGCCCTGGCGGGAGGTGACATAGAGTATCTGGCGCGCACCTGGGCATCGACGATGGGCGCCGATGCAGAGTGGTTCGCCGAGTACACGAAGGCGGCTACGACCGCCGAGGCCTTCAGACAGGCGCGAGAGATCCGGCTGGATTGCTACGAATTCCTGCCCCTGGTGAGGTGCCCGGCGCTGGTGATCCATGAACTGTGGCCAGGCGAGCACACGCGGCCTTCCCAGGAGATGGCCAGCCTCATCCCGAACGCTGAGCTGTGCGTAATCGAGCGGACGGTCGGCGACCCGTGGAACGATTTCGGGGACTTCTCCGGCGAAGTGTACGCGTTCCTCGGCCTGCCTGCGCCCAAGAAAACTCTTCCTGCCGGCGGCGCGGACGTAGTGACCGTCCTCTTCACCGACCTGGTCGGCCACACCGAGATGATGTCTCGCCTCGGCGATGAGCGCGGCCGCGCCGTTCTCCGCGAGCATGAGCGCATCACCCGGGAGGTGCTGAAGGCGCACGGCGGCACCGAGGTGAAGACGATGGGCGACGGGTTTATGGCATCGTTCGGATCGGTGACGAAGGCGGTGGCGTGCGCGACGGCGCTGCAGCGGGCGTTTGACGAGCGAAACCGCGGGGCAGGGGCGCATCATGACGCGCCCCTACGGGTGCGGTGCGGCCTCAACGCCGGCGAACCGATCGAGGAGGACGGGGACCTGTTCGGGGCAACGGTGATCCTGGCCTCGCGCATCGCGGCGAAAGCGGAGGGTGGGGAGATACTGGTGGCGGATACGGTGCGCGGGTTGTGCAGTGGGAAGGGGTTTTTGTTCGCCGACCGGGGCGAGTTCGTGGCGAAGGGGTTCGAGGAGCCGGCGCGAGTTTATGAGGTGAGGTGGAGGGAGTGAGGCGGTATGATTGGCGAAGCGGGCCGGGAGGAGCGAAGATATGACGACAACGGCCAGAATGCGGATCGTGGAGGCGCAGCCGAAGCACGCGCCGTTCATCGCGTGGGTGGTGCTGGAGGCGTTCCGGTCCCACCTTGAGCGCGGGTTCTGGGACTACCTGATTGGAGGCTCGGACGCGGAGTTGTTGCGCTACCTGGAGACGCTGACGACGACTAAGGCCCAGCACTGGACGCACCTGCCGCTGTTCATCGTGGCGGAGGTGGACGGGGTGCCCGCGGCGGCGCTAAGCGGGTATTTCGACGAGGAGCACGGGGCGGGACGTCTGCGAGAAGGAATGCTGGAGGCGGACGCTGAGACAGGCCGGACGCCGGACCCGTCGCGCATCGCCGAGGCGATGACGATCATGGCGGTCGTACCCGAGCACCCGCCCGGCGCCTGGATCGTCGAGGACGTGGCCACGCG
>DASSZB010000107.1:0-4311 GCA_035702935.1 Dehalococcoidia bacterium | reverse complement strand
CAGCCCTTTGCCGTCAGCGGACCACACAACGGAGGGCCAACCTGTGTGCGGGCTCGTTTCGATCTCTTGGAAAGCTGACCCTGCCAGGATACCGATACCGGTGGCCCGGCCGGGGCGCTCGGGACCCAGGGTCAGTGTGGCCGCTCGCGAGGCGTCGGGCGACACAGAATTCACGAACAACGTACCGATTTCCGCCGCTTCCCTACCGTTCGCGAGCCGGAAGAGCGGCGGCGGCGCCTGCAACGTCGGATTGTTCACGAATAGGACGCCCTCCGGCAACTCACTCACCGGGGCCGGCGGATATCCCGGCCTCGGCGTGGGTGTGGGTGTGGTAGGCGCCGGCACCCGGTCGCTGCAGGCCGCCACGGTTATCGCGACCAGCATCAGCATCAGCAGGCGCACTCGCCGCCTCCTATCGCAACGATCGCGCGATCTCGATCGCAGCTTCCTTCTCTAACGGCCCCTCAATTCTAAATACGAACCCATCCCGTGACCAGATCAGCGTGTTCTGGTCCGTTACCCGCCGCGACTGGTAGATCACGCCCCCGCCCGGGTTCTCGTACTGCACGATGCGCAGACCCGTCAGCCAGTACGCCTCGCTGCCCAGTCCTTCCACGGCCTCGGCCTCGGCGCCGCCCGTGGGGATGCCCTTGCCCACGTGAGCGCTCGTCTCGAACAGGACATATCCGGGACCATCCTCCGGCTCGATGAAGAGAACGGCCGCCTTCACCGGGCCGAAGTCCTGCAGCAGCACGCGCGCCGGCGGCCTCGTGAGCCGCACGTCGGGCAGGAGCAGCCGGAAGCCCACTGCGGTCGCCGCCTCATTGAAGGAGACCTCCCGTCCCTCGATCTCATACGTCAGCCCCGGCGGCACCTCGTCCGTCTCGAAGATGTCGATCTTGTCGAACAGGTCCGCCACGGCCTCCCGCGCCGGTGCTATCGCCGCCACAGCGATGACCAGCGCGACCACCGCCGCCATCGCCGCGCCGGCAAACCGCCACGCCGGCGCGAAGGCGCGGCGTTCAGCCAGCCGCCCACTCACTACCGCCGCCAGGTCCGGTGTCGCCGGATACCGCACCGCCCCGCTCAAAAGCACCAGGTCTCGTTCCAGCATGTCCATCTCCCCGTGCATCACGTTCCCTCCGCGAGCAGCCCCGGGAACCCTTCCCGCACCACCTCGCGCAGCTTCCCCAGTGACCGGTGCAGCCGCGACTTCACCGTCCCCGGCGCGCACCCCAGGTACTCCGCCAGCTCCTGCTCCGAGAGCGACAGGAAGTAGCGCAGGTAGATCACCGTCCGCTCCTGCTCCTTCAGCGCATCCAGCGCTTCTCGCAGCAGCCGCGCCCGCTCCCGGTCCACCACCGTCTCATCGATGCTCCACTCGGCGGGTTGACCTCGCGCCACTCGCTCGGCCATTGCCGCCCTTCGTTTCCGAGACTTCACCCGGTTCAGCGACTCGTTGATCACGATCTTCAGCAGCCACGGCCGGAACGACAGGCCGGCCCCCAGCCTGAACCGCCCGATCGCCCGGTACGCCTTCACCATCGCCTCCTGCGCCGCATCCTCCGCCTCGTCCGCGTCGCGCAGCACCAGGTACGCCGCCCTGAAGGCAGCGTCCTGGTAGCGCCGCACCAGCTCCTCGAAGGCGCCGATGTCGCCGCCCTTCGCCCCGCGGATCAGCCTCTCGTCGTCCAGTGACATCCCTCCGCCGACTGTTATACACCCGCGAAGGGCGGGTGGTTCCCACCTGCCTTGTCATCCTGAGCGCCATAACGCCCGCTCGACAGTCCAACATCCGTCGCGAAGGATCTGGGGAGGGGAAGTGCAGCCGAAACGGGAACCGGCGTGCCTCTTCCCGACCAGAACACCACGCCGTCCCCAAACGCCTATCCGCTTATCCGTTCCCCATCCGCTGTGAAGCCCGCCGCCTGCTAAAATGACCAACGGTAGCCACCCACATCCCCAACTATCCACATGAAAATCAGAAAAACGCCTAATCAATTAAGCACTTCCTACTGGTCTGACGCCTTTGCCATCGATATACTGGGGCAGATGGTTCAGATCGCAGTCGACGGCTTCTCCGGCCCCATCGATCTCCTCCTGGACCTCATCGACCGCAAACAGCTCGACATAACCGTCCTCTCCCTCGCCGACGTCACCGACCAGTACTGGCGTGAGATGGAATCCGCGGACCTCGACCCCGACGCCCTCGCCGAGTTCCTCAACGTCGGCTCCCGCCTCCTCTTCATTAAGTCCACCGCTCTCCTCGTCGCCCCGGAACCAAAGCCGGACCTCAACGAACAGCTCGAAGAGGCCGCCGGAGAGCTAACGGAGCTTCTCGAAGAGCACAAGCGCTTCAAGGACGCCGTGGACCTCTTCCGCCAGCTGGAAGAGGAGGGCCGGCGCACCTTCGCCCGCGCCGCGCCGGTGAAGAGCGTGCCCCTGCCTCCGGGACTCGAAGGCATCACCGTCGACACGCTGCTCGCCACCGTCAAAGAGGCCCTGGCCACCAAGCCCCCCGAGCCCGAAGAAGCCATCCTCCACATCGAGCCCGTCACGGTCAACGAGAAGATCGACGAGATATCGAGTGCGCTCGGGAAGCGCAGCGGCCGCCTCAACTTCCGCCCCCTCCTCGACGCCTGCAAGACGCGTACGGAAGTCGTCGTCCTCTTCCTCGCCGTACTCGAGATGATCAAGGGCGGCAACCTCTGGGCCGAACAGGACGAGCCCTTCGGCGACATCACCCTCGTCGAAACCGCCCCCGAACCCGCCGCCGGCGCGTAGAGACGCCCCGCTGGTCTTGCTGTTAGCTGGCACCTCGTAATCCGGTCATCATCTGGCTTGCGCCGGGATCCTTGACCGCTGGGGCGTCTCTACCGGTGCACCGCGCCCCAAATCAAAACGCCCCGCGTTAACCGCGGGGCGTCGCTTGAAAGCTGTCCGCTGTCAGCTCCCTATCTCCGCCGTCTCCCCGTGAACCCGCCCTTCCGCGGTGTGTCCTCCGCGATGTGCAGCGTACGGCCGTTAATCTGCGTTCCCTTGAGCGATTCCAGCGCCCGGTCGGCTGATTCGGCGTCGGCCATCTGTACGTAGGCGAAACCCTTCTGGCGCCCGCGGCGGTCGCTCACGATCTTCACCGAAGACACCTCGCCAAAGGCGGCGAAGGCGTCCCTGAGCTGCACTTCCGTCGTCTCGTGCGCCAGGTTTCCCACGTACAGTCTGCTCAATGCCGGCCTCCTTCCATCAGCAGCCCCTATGCGACGGCGCGCCGCCTGTTCCAGCGGCGGCGACGGCTCGGCATGCTCCGTACCGGCTTCGTCGATGCCGGTGCCTTACCGTTTCCGGCCGGGATGGCAGCGCCGTCCGCGCTCACCCGCGGGAGCCGTACGCCCAGCCCCTTCTCGATCATCTGCCACTTGGCGAGGTCGGTCGCCGCGACCAGCGTGATCGCCTGGCCGGAGCGGCCCATGCGGCCCGTCCTGCCGACGCGGTGTGTGAACAGCTCGTGTGTCTCGGGGATCTCGTAGTTGATCACGCGGCCGATGTGCAGGATGTCCAGCCCGCGCGCGGCCACGTTCGTGGCCACCAGGATGGGCACGTGGCCTTCCCGGAATCGCTTGATCGCCCGGTCTCGCTGCTCCTGCGTCAGGTTCCCCTGCAGCACCGCTAGCTTGAAGCCCATCTGCTCCAGCCGGCGGCCCAGGTTGCGGACGCCGTGCTTCGTGCGGCCGAAGACCAGGGTCGTGCCGTCCGTGGTCTCCCGCAGCAGCCTCACCAGGACCTGGAACTTGTCCTCCTTGTAGACCTCCATCACCACGTGGTCGATGTCGGGCTCCAGGTCGCCTTCGTCCTCCCACTTGATGATTTCCGGGTCCATCAGGTGCTTCGCCGCGATCTTCTCGATCCACGGCGGTGTCGTCGCCGAGAAAAGGCTCGTCTGCCGGCTCCGCGGCGTCCTCGCCAGGATACGCTCGACATCAGGAGCGAATCCCCGGTCCAGCATCTCGTCCGCCTCGTCCAGCACGAGGTACTTCACGCGCTCCAGCCGCAGCGTGCGCCGCTGGAGGTGGTCCAGCACGCGCCCCGGGGTGCCAATCACAACGTGCGGTCCAGCCGCCAGCTCCCTCTCCTGCGGGCCGTAGGGCCGGCCGCCATAGAGCACGCTGGTGCGGATCCTCGCGTCCCGGGCCAGGTCGGCCAGCACGTCGGCGACCTGCTTCGCCAGTTCTCGCGTAGGCGTCAGTATGAGCGCCTGCGTTCCCCGGTCGCCCGGGTCCATCGCCTCGATCAGCGGCAGGGCAAACGCCAGCG
>DASSZB010000095.1:0-4242 GCA_035702935.1 Dehalococcoidia bacterium | reverse complement strand
GTGACAAGCACGACGTCGTTGCCCGGATCCGAGTCGCCGTTGCGCCGGCTGATCTCCCCGATGGCCTCGTCCAGGTGGCCGTGGTCCACGATCTCCTCGCTGTCGTCGCCGCTGTGTCCCAGGTTCAGGAGGCCGGTGCCGCTCGGGAGACTCGCGTGAACGAGGGGGACAAAGGCCGTCGTGAAGCGGTTCGACGCGCTGACGCCGTACGAGAGCGAATCACCGAGCGCGATGTAGAGCGGCTCGTTTGGTGATGGCGGCGGCGGCGTGGCGGCCCGCGGCGGCCGTGTCGGCGAAGGCGTCGCGCCCGCTGCCTGCGCCGTCGGAGAAGGTGTGGGGGAGGGCTCCGAGGTGGCGGTAGGCGCCCCGTCGCCAGAGCCGCCGCAGGCGGCGGCGAGCAGCAGAAAGGCCAGAGCTGCGAGGAAGAGCCGGTGCATCACCTCTATGATACGGGCTGCGAAGGAGGGGAGTTCCGTGCCGCCCGGGTCCGGGGTTGGGCCCGGACTAGGCGTTGATCAGCGCCACGATGGCGGCGATCCAGAATGCGGCCTGGAAAAAGATGGCCCCGCTGAGGAGCAGGTACGTGGCGGCCCGCTCCTTCCACTCGAAGGCCAGGCCGGCGAGGAGGTTCGTCGCCAGGATGGCCGTGGCCGTCGCCGGGATCTTCAAGATCTCGGACCGCTCATGGAATCCCGTAATGTCCCCGACGGGCGGGAATTCTATGGAGATCTCCTTGTCGAGGTCAGGATAGACCGCCATCAGGAAGCCCCAGAGAGCCACGTTCAGGACCACGGCCGCCAGCGCGAGAAACTGGGCCGTGTGGTCGGCAAACACGGGGTGGCTGGACAAGAAGTCGCGCTGGACGCCGGACTTCCGCTGGGAGCCACCTGCCTCCTGAAGGCGCTGCGCCTGGGCGATGAAG
Organism: Dehalococcoidia bacterium; assembly: GCA_035702935.1. Taxonomy (GTDB): domain Bacteria; phylum Chloroflexota; class Dehalococcoidia; order SM23-28-2; family RBG-16-64-32; genus DASSZB01. The sequence continues at coordinate 3,320 of DASSZB010000095.1, read as the reverse complement.
CGCACGGGATCGCGCGGGCTCAGGGCATACGTGGCTCCGCCGGTCATGACGTACACCAACTCCTCCGGGGACGTGTGCGTGGAGAAGAAGAGGGCATCGCCGATGCCTTCCACGTTGCCGCGGCCGACGTGGTAGCCGTACCAGCTCAGGCCGTTCACACGAGGCCGCTGCTCGCCGCGGCCGGCGACGAGCTTGTTGACCTCGTTGATGGCGATAAAGTGCTTCACCAGTCCCCAGTTGACGGTGATGCCGCCGCCGCCCAGGACGTAGCGCAGGCTGAAACAGCTGTAGGCCCAGAAGGCGAAGAGAACGGCGAGCAAGAGGAGCACGGCCGCGCCGGACCACGCCAGGAACCCCGGGAAGCTGACGGGCCAGTCGAGTGCCTTCAAGACCAAAGCCAGGGCCAGGATGAGAGCCAGCCCCGCCGCCGCCGCGCCTACCGCCGTGCCGGCCGTCCTTGACGGCCTTTCGACTGTTACGCCTTGACCTTTGAGTAGCACGGAGTGACCCAGTGGGCGTACTTGCGGTTGCGGCCTGTGATGATCTGGAAGTACAGCTCCACCATCTTGCGGGTAACAGGCCCGATCTTGCCTTCGCCGATGGCGCGGTGGTCGAGTTCGACGACGGGCGTGACATGGGCCGCCGTCCCGGTCATGAAGCACTCGTCGGCGGTGTAAATCTCGGTGCGGTCGATGTCGCGCTCGACGACATCAATTCCCAGCTCTTCACGGGCCAGGGTGATGACCGTGTCCCGTGTGATACCGACCAGGATGTCCGAGGAGGGCGGCGGCGTGATCAGCCGGCCGTCCTGGAGGACGAAAATGTTCTCGCCGGACCCTTCCGAGATGTGGCCGCGGTCGTCGAGCATGATGGCCTCGTCGAATCCGTTGAGGTTGGCCTCGGTCTTGGCCAGGGCGGAGTTGGCGTAGATGCCGGTGATCTTGGCGCGGGCCGGGATGCCCGTGTCGGCGACGCGGCGCCAGGACGATGTACAGCAGCGGGCGCCCTTCTCCAGGTCCAGGTACGGCCCAAAGGGGGCAATGAAGACCAGGAAGTCGTCCTCCAGGTCATGGAGGCGGACGCCCAGGATCTCGCTGCTCTTGTAAGCCAGCGGGCGCAGGTAGACGTCCTCGCGGTAGCCGGACATCTCGACCACGCGCGTCGTGAGCGATATGAGTTCCTCGTCGGAGTACGGGAAGTCGATCTTCATGATGCGGCAGGACTTGCGGAGGCGGTCGTAGTGCTCCTTGAGGCGGAAGACGTAGATCTGCTCTTCCTCGGCGTTCCAGTTGCCGCGGACGCCCTCGAATACCCCGGTGCCGTAGTTGAACGCGTGGGTCATAATGCCGATCTTCGCCTCGGAGAGAGGGACGATCTGCTTCTTGAAGTACGCGTACGGCGTGGCCATGGGAAGGTGGCTCCTTTCGCGGTCTCGGGGGGATTGTCGATAAGTATAGCTGCGCCTGCGGGGGTCGGGCAAATCTGGCGGCGGGGCGGCTGGAGGCAAAAGATTACGGCCCGGGGTGGAACGGGTGGCGCCCCGGGCCGCAACTTCGCTGAACGCAGTCTTAGCGAGGCTGATCGCCCTGGCTGCGCTCTATCCAGATGAACCCGCTGATCACGATCGCGATGAGCAGGCCCGTAAGCGACAAGGTAAGCAATCGGAATAGGGGCGAAATACTGCCCCCGTCTTCGAGAGAGGAAACGTCCATCGCCGGGGATGCCGGGGGCGCACCTGCCGCGGCGAGAGCCGCTGGCTGCGCGCTGACCGCGTGCTCAGGACTCGCTGTCGTCTCTGTTAAGGTCGCGGGGGCGCTGGCGGGCGCCGGGGCCGGCGTGGCGGTGGCGGGCCGCGAGGGCGCTTGCGCGGCGGAGATGTTGGCCATAGGTGGCCGGGCCGCAGGCGGAGGAGGGGCAGCCGGCGGTGTCGGTGTAAACTGCACGAGCACCGGCGAAGGCGAGGGTGATGGGAGGGGTGTCGCCGGCGCGGTAGGTCCTGGCGAAGGTTGTGGTTTGTCGGTCGGCGCGGGAGACCGCGTGGTGCTCGGGCCCCCCGTCGGAGCGGGAGATTCGGAGGGCTCCGGCGCTGGCGTCGCCGCGTCTGTGGGCTCGGGACTTGGCGATGGGCTGTCCGTCGGCGCCGTCGACGGCAATGGTGTCGGAGTCGATGAGCTATCGGGTGTCGGCGGCGGCGATGTTCCCGGGTCCGCCGTGGGAGACGGCGAAGGGGTAGGCGCCGGCGATGGTGATGGCGTCGGCGTCGCCGGCGGCGCCACGACCACCTTGCCGACCATCTTTCCGGCGGCGATGTTCTGGTCCACGACCGCCGGCGCCGCATCCTGGGCGAAGGCGTGGATCGAGCAGTAGTACGTGAACGTGCCCGGGGACAGGAACTGGCGCTGGTAGAAGTGGCCCGCGGCCGTCATGAGGCTGGACTGCCATTCCGGTGTGCCCGGCGCCGTTTCGGCGTAAGCGGTCACGTCATGTACGCCGCCGGACCACTCCCAGCGGATTGTGTCGCCCTGGGAGATGCCAATGGACGCGGGGTTGTACTGGTCTGCTTTGACCGCGCCGCCGTTTTGCTGCCCGACGGTCACTCTTATGACCGCCGGCACGGAAGCGTTCCCCGCCACCAGGACGACGAGAGCCGCAGCGACCACGGCCACGGCGGCGATCGCCGCCAGCGACAGAGCCGAAGCGGACTCCCAAAGCGTCCGCTGCCAGTCATTCCCGGGCCTTCGTGTACTCATCTCGAGGCTCCTATCGAGTGCGGCAGATTAGATGACTTCCCGGCTGCTGCGCGCGGCCATCGCCATCGCGCCGCCGCCCATGGCCGCGAAGAGAATGCCGGCGATGACGAGGGCGATTGCGCCCTGGGCCATGCCCGTCGGCATCGGCATCCCGCCACCGACAGGTAGCGTCCCCGCCGCCGGTGCGTTCACATTCACCTGGGCGACGGGGGCGGGGTTGACCGGCGCGGCGCCCGGCGCGACAACCGGCGCGGCTGGCGGAGCGGCTGTCGGTGCGGGGGTCGCCTGCGCCGCGCCTGCGACGACCACGGTGCCCACCATCTCTGGATGCACGGCGCAGGCGTAACTGAACGTCCCCGGCGCTTCAAATAGCTGTGAAAACGTCTTGGTCTTCATGACCAGCCCGGAGTCGAATGACCCCGTCGACGCCGTAGCCGTGTGAGGCAGCTGGCCGTCGTTCTTCCACTCCACGGCCTGTCCCACAGACACGTTGATGGACTGCGGCTGGAAGAAGTTGTCGCCCATAGATACCGAGTTAATTGCCACGGCCTCGCCGGGGACCTGCAAGCC
>DASSZB010000362.1:0-5206 GCA_035702935.1 Dehalococcoidia bacterium | reverse complement strand
TCGCTGTCGATCTCCATGTGTACCGGCTCGCCGCAGTGCGCGCATTCCGTGGCAACGCTGACCGAGACCGGTTCTCCGATTAGCTGCCCTTGCACGAAGGGCACCGCAAAAGCGTCTATCGCTCAGGCCGACCAGAGGCGCTCGCCGGTGCTGAACGCCACCTCGTGGGGCGTCTTGACGGCGGTCACCGGGTAGGCCCACTCCACGGCGCCGTCGCCGCGGCAGACGAAGGTCTTGTGCTCTTCGAGGTCGGCGAGGATGGCGTTCACCCGGTCGAGGGGTAAGTCCAGCCGGCGGGTGATGGTCTGAGCGGGTATGGCGGCCCCCATGCGGGGAAGCTCACGCACGGCGAACTCGCGGACGAGGTGGTGGTCCTCGGACATGAACGCGAGGCCGGCCCGGGCGTGAGCGGCGCCCGCGCGCACGCGCCGTTTCCAGAGGAAGGCCGGTACCGGGAACATGTATCGCCCGCGCCCCATCCAGAGCCTGCTGGTCATCTTGTTTCTCCTTTTGTGCACGGGTTCGATGCTTCCTTGCCCTGATGGAAGGCTAAAGCCATCGCGACATCGCTGGCTAGATCATCGGGGTATAGGTCGGGTCGCGCTCCTCCAGGATGTCCTCCATGCGGGCGCGGATCATGTCCCTGTACTGCGGGTGGGGCAGGATGTAGAACTTCCGGTCCCGCACGGCCTCGAATACCTTCTGGGCGATCTCCGACGGCGGCGACCCCTGCGCCAGGAGGCCTCGGATCATCGGCTCCATCTGCTCTCGCATCGGGAGTGGCTTCTCCTCCTCGGGTCTGTTCTGGAGTTCCTCCGGCCGGTTGCGATCGGAGTCCAGGATCTTGGTGTTCACCCATCCCGGACAGAGGACCGAGACGCCGAGTTGTGAGCCGGCCAGCCTCAACTCGTGGAAGAGCGTCTCGGAGATGGAGACGACGGCGTGCTTGGTGGCATGGTAAACGGCGATTCCGGGACCGGAGATGAGTCCGGCCAGCGAGGCCGTGTTCACGACGTGGCCGCCTGTTCCCTGCTCGATCATCCGCGGAACGAAGAACTTGACGCCGTGGATGACGCCCCACAGGTTGACGCCCATCGTCCACTGCCAGTCGGCCAGCGTACAGTCCCAAGTCAGGCCCGTCCCGCCGCCGACGCCGGCGTTGTTGCACAGCACGTGCACCTCTCCGAACTCGTCGAATGCCCGCTTCGCCAGAGCCTCCACCGACTCCGCCTTCGAGACGTCGGTCAGCACCGGCAGCACCAACGCGCCCTTGTCTTCCAGTTCGCGCGCCGCCGCGTCCAGCGCGGGTCCCTCGACGTCCGCCATCACGACCTTCATGCCTTCCGCGGCGAATCGTTCCGCCATGGCCTTGCCGATGCCGCTTGCCGCGCCCGTCACCACCGCTACCCGGTCACGAAATTCTTTCAATTGCCCCTCCTTCGGTCGGCGTGTTGAGTTGACAATGATGCCGTCCCTTCCCCCGCCCCGCGGGATTCTTCGCGAAGCGGCGGGTTCGTGACAAGGATGCGATGGCGCTCAGAATGACAGCGGTATCAGCGCTTCGGCGGGCCTGCCATTGTTGTCTGATACCACTTCACGACCGTGTCGTCCAGCCAGGCCTTGATTTCGGGGTCCTGGGCGCGGTCCGGCAGCGCCTTCACCATGTCCGCGACGTGTATCTGGTCGTGCCGGGTGAGCCCCTGGAGGAAGAACTTGAACGGCACGTCCGCGGGGTCGCGCTTGTTGTCCCCCGTGAAGTGCACCACCTTCTCGATGTGCTCGTCCTCCAGCTTCGCCAGCGAGGCCAAGAACGCGGCCCGGTTCTCCGCGGCCTCTTCCAGCATTTGGTCGAGCGTCCAGTAGCGCCGCGCGGCGACCTCCGCGTTGTTGTACCTGTCGACGTCGAAGGGCGAGCCGTCGTCGCCGCGCCCCAGCTCTTCCATCTGGCCCTGGGCGGCACGCCCGAACTGCTCGGCCATGACGGGATCGAGCGTGGCCAGGTGGCTTACGAAGTCCTTCACGCGGTAGGCGCTGTCCGGGACCGGCCGCTGGAGCTCCTCATCGCTCAGCGAGCGGCAGAAGGCGATGAAGCGCTCGCGGTTGTCCTTGAACCGCTCGATTAAACCGAGCATAGTCTCGCTTGTCATGGAGGCATCTCCTTCCAGTGGCGCCAAGTATACAGGGAAGGGCCAGGATGCCGGGTGAAACGCCGCGGGTCTTCCGGGCGTCTCTGTTTTGACATGCACCGGTCTAATTTGCAGCAGAAGCTAATTTACCTCCTCACTCGCGAGGACGGCGTCGATACGTCCGAGTTCATGTGGTCCCTGGGCGTCGTCGTTCTGATCGTCGCCGTAGCCGTGCTTCTGGGTCCTCAGATCGGCGCCGACTGGCGCGAGTTCGTCGGCAAGCCACTCCCGCGCTAGGCCCGCTTCCGGCCCGCGAGCGCTGACTTCCAGCATCCCCGCGCGCGCTGCCATAATGTCGATATGATCTCCGCCCCCATGCTGCGTGCGCTCGAGCTCGCGCGAAGCGGCCCGTATACATCCCCTAACCCGACGGTGGGAGCGGTCATCGTCTCCTCCGGCGAGACGGTCGCAGAGGGTGTGACCGAGCCTCCGCCAGGGCGCCACGCCGAGACTGTCGCCCTGGCGGCGGCCGGGGACCGCGCGCCTGGCGCCACAATGTACGTGACACTGGAGCCCTGCAATCACCACGGGCGCACGCCACCCTGCACGCAGGCGATCATCGACGCCGGGATAGCCGAGGTGCGCTACGCGGTGGCCGACCCGGACCGCAGGGTGGACGGGGGCGGTCACGTCACCCTGGCGGGGGCCGGGGTGAGGGTGGTGGCCGGGGAGGGTGAGGCGGAAGCGCGGCGCATCAACGAGGCATTCTTCAAGCACCGCACGACAGGCCAGCCGTTCGTCATCGCCAAGTTCGCCGCGTCGCTCGACGGCCGCATCGCCGCCGCATCCGGCGACTCGCGCTGGGTGTCAGGGCCCGAGACGCGTGCCTGGTCACACGACCTGCGCACGCGCATCGACGCCATCCTCGTTGGCTCCTCCACCGTCATCATCGACGACCCGGAGCTGACCGCGCGACCGGGCGACCAGCTCGCGGAGCGGCAACCCCTGCGCATCGTCGTCGACTCACGGGGCCGCACTCCGCCGATGGCGCGGGTGTTCACGGGCCCGGCGAAGACGCTCGTCGCCACGCTGGCGGATTCGCCGGTGCCGTGGCGGGCGGCGCTGGAGGCGCAGGGCGCGGAGGTGCTTGCGCTCCCCGCGGCCTTCGACGGACACGTGGATCCCTCGGCGCTACTGCAGGAGCTTGGGCGCCGGGACATCCTGACGGTGCTCGTGGAGGGTGGCGGTGTCCTGCTGGGCGGGTTCTTCGACCGCGGGCTCGTGGACAAGGTGCACGCCGTCCTGGCGCCGATCATCATCGGGGCCGCCGAGGCCCCGGCGGCGGTGGCCGGGACCGGCGCCTACCGCATGGCGGACGCGCTCCGCCTGAGCGAGGTTACGGTGGAACACCTGGGCGAGGACATCCTGGTGACGGGTTACCCGGCGTACGCCGCGGCGCCGTGAGCCTGTGCTAAGCTTCTTCCGAAACCTTCCAGAGGACCCCGAATGCAGACGTCAACCGAGCCCGTGCCCCTGCAGCGTTCCGACCTGGACCGCGCGGCCGATGTCCTGGCCCGCGCCTTCCACGACGACCCGGGCATTGTCTGGATACTGCCGAACGAGGGACAGCGCCGTCGCCTGCTGTTCTGGAACCACAAGAAGTTCCTCCAGTACGGACTGGGCTCCGGCCGAGTGTTTACGACGCCGGGGACCGTTGAAGGCGTCGCTACGTGGCTGCCACCGGAGCGGCCGATGATGGGCTTCATGGATGCGGTCCGCCTGGGTCTGCTGGCGCTTCCCTTCAAGGGCACGCCTCTTCAGTTCGTGCGGTTCACGGCGATGATGAGCATGTTCGAGAAGCTCCACAAGCAGGACGCGCCGAAGCGCCACTGGTACCTCAACGTCCTCGGCGTGGAGCCTGAGCGCCAGGGCCAGGGTGTCGGCGGTAAGCTCATCGCTCCCACCCTCGAACAGGCGGACCGGGACCGGCTGCCCTGCTACGTGGAGACCGGCAAGGAGATCAACGTCACTTTCTACCAGAGGCATGGCTTCGAGGTGCTAAGGGAGGGCAATCTCCCCCTGGGCGGCCCGCGCTGGTGGACGATGCTCCGCGAGCCGATCGGCTGATACCCGCCGCATGCGTCGCGACTTCCAGCGAATCTACGCCCGCCAGGAGTACCTGACCCCCGGCGCCGCCGCCACGGTCGAAATCATCGGCGAGACCGTCCGGCCGGACGAACGGACGTGGCTGCTGGACATGGCCAGCGGGAAGGGGGAGGCGGCGGCCACGCTGGCCTCGCATTACGGGTGCCGGATCGTGGCCGTGGACCTCTACGACCCTTTCATCCAATACGCCGCCGCCAAGTTCTGGCACTTTAATCTGCGCGACCTTGTCACCGTGGTCAGGGCCACCGGCAGCGCGCTGCCGGTGCGCGACGGCGCGGTAGACGCGGCGTACTGTGTCGGTGGTCCGTCCATCGTTGGGATGGAGCCTGCGTTGCGCGAGCTGGCCCGGGTCACGCGGTCCGGCGGGCGCGTCGTCGTGTCTGATATTGCCTGGCGGACGAAGTCCGCCGAGAGGCTGGGCCCGGACTGGCGCTGGATGGCGGACGTTGAGCAGGTTTCCAGCGAGGAATACTCCGCCCGCATCGAGGCGGCGGGGCTCACTCTCGAGCGAACGCATCTGCATCCCACGTCTGACTGGGAGGACTACTTAGCGCCGATGCTCCAGGTAGCTGCGGAGGCGAGGACCGGCGCCGCTGTCGACCACTTCTTCGCCGACGAAGTCGAGTCAACCGTCGCGCTGGAGCGCCGCGCCGTCGAGATGTACCTCGATTACGTGACGTTTGTTGCGCGGAAACCCGAGATGTAGCGGAACCCTCCAGGGTTCCACCGGGCGGAGGGATGGGTGGCTAGATCGGGCGATTCGAAGGTGGAGGGCTAAAGCCCTCCGCTACATTGTCGGCGCGCGCAGGCGTCCCTCTGATATCCAGCGCCACACCTCTCGGTCTGATTCGAGGAACCTCGTGAGCTGGCTCGTCGTGAGGCCGAGCGCGGCCGCGGCTGTCGCATAGCTCCCT
>DASSZB010000082.1:0-10188 GCA_035702935.1 Dehalococcoidia bacterium | reverse complement strand
CGCAGAAGACGGCCGAAGCCGCAGCCGATACACCGGCGGCCCCAGCGCCGGCCACCACCACCAGGCGGACGCGCAGCCGCAAGTCGTCCGCCGAGGCTACTCCTGAGCCGCAGCAGGCGCCTCGCGCAACACGCGCACCTGCGCGGCGGGAGACCCCTCCCGCAAAGCCCAGGCCCGTTGCCGCTCGTAAGCAGAAGGGCCCGCAGCGAGCAGTCACGGTTGCCAAACCGCGGATACCCGTCACCGGTGCCCCCACCGAGAACGTGCCGGCCCCCTTCGCGCACAACGCCGAATACGAGTTCGCCCGCATTCTCGACTTCTATGGCATCGACTGGCAGTACGAGCCGCGCACATTCCCGCTGCGGTGGGAACGCGGTCATGTCACCGAGGCTTTCACTCCGGACTTCTTCCTGACCGACCTCAACCTCTACGTCGAGCTCACCACGCTGAAGTCCGGCCTCACAGCCGAGAAGAACCGCAAAATGCGGCTCATCAAGGAGATGTACCCCGGCACTAACATCATCATGCTCAAGAAGCAAGACTACCTGCGCCTCCTGGCCAAGTACGGGTACGGCACCCTCTCCCCCGACGAAGCTCCGGACATCGACCGCGTGCTGATACCCACGGCTAAGCTGCAGAAGCGCGTGGCCGAGCTCGGCGCGCAGATCAGCCGGGAGTACGCGGGCAAGGAACCGGTGCTCGTCGGCGTCCTCCGCGGAGTCATGTGCTTCATCGCGGACCTGATGCGCGAGATTACGGTGCCCACGACCGTGGACTTCATGGCGATTTCGTCCTACGAAGGCAACGGCGCCTCCGCCGTGCGCATCCACAAGGACCTCGACGAGAACATCAAGGGCCGTGACGTCATCCTGGTCGAGGACATCATCGACACTGGCATGACCCTGAACCACCTCATCGATTACCTGGGCACCAAGCGCCCGGCGTCGATCAAGATCTGCACCCTGCTCGACAAGCGGGCCCGCCGTATCGCCGACGTGCCGGTTGATTACGTTGGCTTCGAGATCCCCGACGAGTTCGTCGTGGGCTACGGCCTCGACTACCACCAGCGCTTCCGGAACCTGCCGTTCATAGCCCTTTTGAAGCACGACCTGCTGCCCTGACGCTGTCCACACGCTGTTGGCCGTGTTGATTTGTTGACTTTTGTTATTGCCCTAGTCCGGGGCTAGATCTCATGAGGTGGATGGAGGAAAAAGCCCCGCTGCTAGAGAAGAGCGCCTCATCCGAGCCGGGTGTTCCCGTGCGCTTGTTGACAGCCTTATCCGCCAGGGGCATACTGGCCATGTTCCCGAGCGAACCGGGAGCGGCCCCAGACCAAGGGACTCGCAAGAGCGGAAGGGCAACCTAAAGCCCTGTGAGACCTGGAAGCCGGAGTCGCGAGCGGCCCGCTCGGGGGCTTTTTTTCCCCGCCGTTTCCCTCGGTCAGCGCCGCCGCGCCACACCCTCGTAGTGGCGCCCGCCTTCGTAGCTGCAGACCTTTCAGGTCTGCGAGAGTGCAGCACAATCATCGCCGCTAACCAGCTGCCTCATCCGGTTGCATGATGAGCTTGGTCCCCAGCTTCGCGTCGATCTCCCCCGCCAGCGCAAAATCCCGGTCCGTCAACCCACCCTTGCTGTGCGTGGTGAGCCGTAGCGTCACCTTGTTGTAGTTGATCGTGATGTCCGGGTGGTGCCCCGCGGATTCCGCCAGGTAGGCCACGGAGTTCACGAAGGCGATCGCCCGCAGGAACGTTCGGAACTGGAACTGCTTGCGGAGGCGCCCGTCGCGCAGCTCCCATCCACTGAGGCGGGCGAGGCCCTCCTGGACCTGTGGCTCGCCGTAGAGCTCTGGTTCGGCCATCGCGGCATCACCTCCGCTTCGAAGGATAGCACCCCGCCGATGCCTCCTGCGATAATGCGCCCAGGAGGAGCGATGGCCGTCTACGACATCACGATGACCCTGTGGCCGGGAATGCCCACCTACCCCGGCGAGCCCGGCCCCGAGATCGACTACCTGAAGCGCATCGGAGACAACAGCTCGGCCAACGTCAGCCAGGTTTCGTTGGGCTCTCACTGCGGCACCCACATCGACGCGCCGCACCACTTCATCGACGGCCGGGCCACGGTGGAGGAACTCCCTCTGGAGGCGCTCATCGGACCGGCGTTCGTCGTGGAGCATACGGGCGACGGCCATATCACCGCCGCCGACCTCGAGAGGTCTGGCATACCCGCGGATGCTCGCCGCCTCCTGGCCAAGACCCGGAACGGCCGTTTCGCCGATGACGGGGAGTTCCACACCGACTTTATAGCCTTCGCTCCAGATGCCGGCGCCTGGCTCGTGGACCGCGGCCTCGTCCTGGTAGGTATCGACTACCTCTCTATAGAGCAGTTCCGGTCCCCCACGCACGAGGTCCACCTCGCCCTGTTGCGGGCAGGAGTCGTTGTGCTCGAAGGATTGGACCTGCGCGCTGTCGCACCAGGCCGGTACAGCATAGCCTGCGCGCCACTAAAGCTGGCGGGAGCTGAAGGTGCGCCCGCCCGCGTCTTCCTCTGGGACGAGCTCCCGGCCTAGGACGCGAACCGGACCGTCAACTCGGTCGCTGTGTCGAGCCGCAGGACAAGCGCCCAGAGTCCATCCCCTCGTTCTGCTGCCACAGCGCCGTCCGCGACCGGCGGACCAAACCCTTCCGGGACGTGGATGAAGATCTCGCCTTCCGCCTTCGCCACGGGCCGCAGCGAGATCCGGAGGATGTCGCCGTCCCAATCCTCCGCGGTGATCTCCATCGCCCCTTGCAGCACGTGAAACGTGCTGCCCACAACCTGCGGCCGCCCGCTCTCCGGCCGTACCGCGAACAGCCGGCATCCGTGTGGCGGAATCACCGATGAGACCGCGCCGGCGGCCGTCCCAAGGTACTCTCGCTCCCACAGCTCGAAGACGTGCGAAGCATCGTCCGGAAGCGTCGCGCTGACGCTTGTCGCTTCGTCTGCCCAGTTGAAGACGCCGACCACCCGATGCGTCTCGCAGTCCAGCTCGAACCCCTGCGGGTGCTTCGAAGAAAACAGGTCCACTGGCACGGCAGATTTCCCGTACACCGGCATGAGCATGGAGATCAGGTCGCGGCGCTCGTCGGAGAGTTTCGTCAGGTTATCGCTGTCCAGCACCATCCCGCCGCACAGGCCGATCACCGTCGCCAGCGTCTGCACCTCGGCCAGCGTAAGCGCTGTGTCGGTCTCGCGCGCCAGCATACAGTCCGGGTCGTTGAGCCAGAGGCGAGGGTGCATCCAGGAGCGCACCATCGTCTGGCGCACGGCGTTAAACGTGGAGACCGTGCTGAGATCGCTGCGCCCTGTTTCCTGTAACTGTGCGTACGCGTGCCAGAACGGCGCCACATCGGGGCTGATCCGCGACCCGTTCACAACCCCAACGCTCGGCCCGATTGGATGCCCGCAGCCCAGGATGAACCGCTCGCCCGCGATCCCGCGAATGCGCTCGATCCCCCGCCGGTAGGCCTGTGCCCGGGTGACGTTGGGGTCGTCCCGGATGCCATCGACGGCCCCGGCGTACAGGAAATCGATCTTGATGTAGTCGTATCCCCAGACGTTGAACACCGTCTCGAATACGTTGTCCAGCCAGTCCATCACCTCTGGCCGCGTCAGGTCCAACCCGTAGCACTGCTGCGCCCAGTTGACCATCGCGATGTACGGCACAGCCGGCTTGTGCTGCACGGCCCATTCGGGATGGTCCTTCCAGAGCTGGGAGTTCGCGCCCATCATGAACGGCGCCAGCCACAGCCCCGCCTTGTACCCCGCCTCGTGAATCCGGTCCGCCACCCACCCCATGCCGTGCGGAAACTTCTCGTTCGGCGTCAGCCAATCGCCGATTCCGGCCTGGTAACCGTCGTCCACCTGCACGTAACCGAACGGCAGCTCGCGGCGGTTCCGCGAGAGGTACTCCAGGTTCGCCAGCACCGCCTCCTCCGTCACGCCCTGGAAGTAGTAGTACCAGGAGCACCACCCCTGGACCGGCTCCGGCCAGGGGACGGCGTCCATCTCGGCCGCCAGCGCGTCCCCGTAGCCCCGGAGCGCCTCCAGCGGGGCCGCCGTCGGCTCTGCAAGCAGGCGCTCTGATGCTAGGCGGCCGCCCGGCGCCACCGTCACACCATCGGCGTAGGAAGCTGCAGTCAGAGCGCTGCTTTCGCGATCGAACCAGACCTGTCCAAACTGTTCAGCCGTCGACACGAAACCCGCGACCACTCCGGCATTCGTCACCGGATCAACGATCGCCCCCACCAGTTCGGCGACGAAGCGTCCCGCCTTCGCCGGTGGTTGGGTGATCGGCCCCACAACCGGCGGCGCCATGTGCAAGTCCTCCCCCGATACCGGGAGCACGATCGCCACGGACCAGTCCTGCCACCCCTCCTCGAAGAACCTCCAACCGTCGACGGGCGTGCCGAGGTCAACCCTGCTGCCGTCAAGCGGGTGGAGCGCCTGGACGCGGAACCCGCTCCTCGAACGGTTCGCGACCTCGGCTTGCAGTACCACCTGTGGCCGGTCCTCGTACATGGTCACCGTCAGCGACAGTTCCGGCTCGTGCTCATCAGACTCACGTCGCAGGACGACCTCGAGACCGCGGCCCAGCGCATCGGCTACCGGGCGCTCCTCGTCGATTTCGTAAGCCGATCCCCGGGAAGTGAACGTCGGGCCCTCGGCCACCGCAACGCTGAAGGCCGCTCCGAGAAGGACGGCGCGTCCGCCGGAAGCGATGTCCAGCGTCCCCTTCTTCTCGTGAAAGTTGACTGCCACGAGGCCGTTCGATAGCGTCGGCCCCTCCACGTTCCGCTCCATCATCACCTCAGACATCTGTCACCTTCAACCCGCCGGCCGCGCGGCAGACATGCATCTCAGCGCCGAGGCCGGTCTTCTTTTGATACTTCTCGATGACTTGAGCGCGGAAAGAATCGATTGAGTCTCCGCGCACCAGGTTCACCGTGCATCCGCCGAACCCCGCGCCAGTCAGTCTCGCCCCGGCCACGCCATCGCTCTTCGACGCCAGTTCCACCAACAGGTCCAACTCAGGGCACGACACCTCGAAATCGTCACGCAGGCTGCCGTGCGACTCGTACATCATTGTCCCGAACCGGTCGGCGTCCCCGTCGCGAAGAGCATCGGCCGCGGCCAGCACTCGGGCGTTCTCGCTGGCAACGTGCCGTGCCCGCCGGTAGACCGCATCCGGCAGGCGGTCCCGGCGCCTGCCAACGATTGCCCCGTCGACATCCCGGAGAGACGCCACGCCGAGCAATTTCGCCGCCTCCCGGCACTCCTGTTGCCGCACCGAGTACGCGGTTTCCCCGAGACGGCGCGGCACCTTTGAATCCACGACCACGATCTCCACCGCGTCGCGTTCGAACGGCAACGGGATGTGCTCGACGGTCTCCGATCGGCAATCGATGAGCAGCGCGTGGCCGGCCCGTGACAGAGCCGAGGCAAACTGGTCCATGATCCCGCAGGGGACGCCCACAAAGTCGTTCTCTGCCCGCCGCGCCAGTCGCGCGATCTGCCGCCGTGGTAGTTCAAGCCCTACGACGGCCGCCAGCGCTCCCGCCACGGCGACTTCAATGGCCGCGGAGGACGACAGGCCGGCCCCTTGCGGGACATCGCCCGATACGAGGAGGTCCGCGCCCCGTAAGCGCTGCCCGTCTTCCCGCATCGCCCAGGCGACACCACGGACGTACCCTCGCCAGCCCGGGATCGGTGGTATCTCATCGAGCCAGAACTCATCGTCCTCCCCGTAGTCAAGTGACCGGACCGACACCAGTGAATCGTCTCGCGCGGCGGCCGCGACCGCGACGGTGCGGTCGATGGCGACGGGCAGCACGAACCCCTCGTTGTAATCGGTGTGCTCGCCGATGAGGTTTACCCGGCCCGGAGCCTCGGCTACGAGTTGCGGTGGGCGGCCAAAGCCCTCGGTAAAAGCCTCTGGCAGGCACGGCCGGTCGGCGGTCATGGTTCGCGCCCAGTATATGGCGCGAAAGCTCGCGGGCATAGGGCCGAGAGAAGAATCCACGAGCCCGTCTCGCGTTGCGTGGGAAATGCCCTGCCGCTTACCATGTCGGCATCCCTTATGCGAAAGTGCGCCGGGCCTATCCTACAGGATTCAAATCGCCGCACTCTAACACCGCCGGCGTGTGGATTTTCCTCGCCCCCGCGCGGGTGGCGGGTTATCTTGTCCGCGGTTCTGGTGGTCGTCGTTGTCCTCCTGGGAGCCGGCTGTGGTGAAGACTCGTCTCCCGCGGCGCGCAGCCCCTCCCCAACTCAGGTGCTCGAAACCCCTGCCCCGACGCCCACCAACACCCCAGCGCCGCTCCGCCTGGACCTGGGGGTAAGTTACGACGCAGTCTATTTTCCGTTTGACATCACCCGAGAGAAGATCGAGGGTGACCTCGATTCCTTGAAGCAGAACGGCGTCAACTCCATATACGTGACGACGAGCGAGGAAGACGCCGCGGACCCGACTAAGATCGACCTTATTCTCGAAGCCGGACACGCCCGCGGCCTACGTGTGTACCTGAATGCATACATCGGCGGCACCTTCAGCGGCGATGAGGGTGAGTCCGCCGATCAATACCTGCTACAGCACCCCGAAGACGAGATGACTTCGCGTCTCGGAGCGAAGTCAGGTCTGCCAACGCTCAATAGCCAGGTCTATCGCGCGTACCTGAAAGACCTGCTCAAAACGTTCCTCAACCGTAATTTTGACGGCGTCCTGCTCGATGAGCCCTTCTTTCCCCAGGGCTCGGCCGAGGATTACTACCCGTTTGACGAGGCTTCTCAAGTGAAGTTCAACCAGATGTTCGGCGAGGCCATGCCGGAGGTGGAGAATGACCAGGTTATCCGCTTCCGGAAGATAGTCATGCAAGAATTTCTCACCGAACTCCTGGACTTTATCAAGGGCACCCGCCCGGAGGCCACAACTATCCTCGTGGTGTTACCGGACTTTGGTGGTCGCGACTTCATCGGCACGGATGACTGGCGCTCCCTGTCCCGGATAGATAGCCTGGACGTCTTCCAAATCGATCCTTACTGGTATGAGCGGGACTGGGAATGGTTCGTCGCGAATGTCGATAACCTGGAGCGCGAGACGAGCGGCTCCAAGTCTCTCCACGGCGCATGGGTCCAGGCCTATGGAATGACCGGCGACTACGAGCGCATTTCGCAGTCGCTACAGTATCTGAAGGACCAGGGCATACCCTGGTTAGCCGCCTGGGTAACCGACGTTCGCCCCAACGATGACATGGAGGCCACCTGGCGGGCCATCGCTGAAGTCTACTTGCAAGCGGGCGCTCAGCAAACCGAGTAAACCCGCACGGACGCTGATAGCAGGAAGGGGTGCCTATGACTGGTCGAGCGCTGGATGGATTGCAGGTCGTCGAGGTAGGCCGCCGCTTTGCTGCCTCCTACGCGACGAAACTTATGGCTGACCTCGGCGCCTCCGTCGTGAAAATCGAGGAGCCCGCCGGCGACCCGGTGCGAATGCTCCCGCCTTTCGCAGGCGGGCAGCCGCACCCCGAAAAGAGCGGAGCCTTCCTCTACCTCAACTGCAACAAGCAGGGCGTCACCCTGGACACCACCGGCGCGCCCGGCCGCGCCGTCCTCGACCGCTTGCTGACCCAGACCGACATCCTTGTTCACGACCTCAAGCCCGAAGACGCCGAGGCTGCCGGCCTTGCCTGGGACCGCGTCCATTCTGTTAATCCCCGGATGATCATGACCTCGGTGACGCCGTTCGGCCTGAACGGTCCCTACCGCGACTTCAACGCCTACGACCTCACGCTCGCCAGTGCCGGTGGCTGGACGACCGTGAACGGACAGCCGCTTGACCCTACGATGCCTCCCCTCAGAGCCTTCGGCCACCAGACGGCATTCCAGGCGGGCGTCAACGCGGCTTTAGCCACCATGGGCGCGGCCGTCTGGCGGCTCAAGTCCGGCAAGGGACAACATGTGGAAGTGTCGGCACAGGAGTGCATCTCCTCGATCCTGGAGCTCACGTACGTCACGTGGCCGTACATGGGACTCGAGGTCGTCCGCTACGGACAGCGGCCGCTCCACCCGATAGACTTCTTTGAATGCAAGGACGGCTGGATCTTCGTCCTCTGCCTGGAGGAAAAGCAGTGGCGGTCATTCCTGGAGATGATGGGCAACCCTGAGTGGGGGGAATGGGAGGTGTTCGCCAACGCCTTCGTCCGCGCCTCCAACTGGGACGCGCTCAAGCCTTTCATCGCCGAATTCGTCGCCGGCTGGACCGTCGATGACCTGTACCTCGCCGCTCAGGAGAAGCGCATCCCGTTCGCGCCGGTCTCCACGATGGCAGACCTGCTGGACTCGCCGCACCTCAACGCGCGCGGCTTCTTCGCCGAAATAACGCATCCCGCAGCGGGCACCGCGAAGTACCCCGGCGCCCCGTACAAGCTCATGCGCACCCCGTGGGAGATCCGCTCCCCGGCGCCCACCCTGGGACAACACAACGAAGCCGTCCTCGGCGGGCTGGGGCTCGGCACGGCCGAGATCGACGCTCTGCGAGCATCGGGGGTGACATCATGAGCGGCCCGCTCGAAGGGTACCGCGTCGCCGACTTCACCTGGGTCTGGGCGGGGCCGACATGCACCATGCAGCTCGCCCACATGGGCGCCGAGGTGATCCGCATGGAGTCCATGCGCCGTCCCTGCCTCCTCCGCGCGCTGCCGCCCTGGCCGGACAGCCAACCCGGGCTGAACCGATCCGGTTACTTCAACCAGTACAACCAGGGCAAGCGCAGCATCCTCCTCGACATCTCCAAGCCGGAAGCCGTGGCGATCGCCAGGAAGCTGGTCGCCGTTAGCGATTTCGCCGCCGAAAACTTCGCCAGCGGAGTCATTGAGCGCCTGGGCCTCGGCTACGAGGCGCTCAAGAAGGTGAAGGCCGACATCATCATGATCAGCATGTCCGGCTACGGGCAGACTGGCCCCGAGGCCGGCCACGTATCTTACGGCCCGGCGCAGGTCCCTCTCTCCGGTCTCTCTTCCCTGACCGGATACGAGGGGTGGCCCCCCATGCACGTCGGCATGTCCTACGGCGACCCCAACGCCGGTCTCCACGCCGCCTTCGCGCTGCTCGCCGCTCTCTTCCACCGCGAACGCACGGGAGAAGGCCAGTACATCGATATGTCCCAGTGGGAGTCCAGCCTCTCCGTTGTCGCCGAAGGGCTCATGGACCAGGCCTTCAACGGCACCCAGCCGCCCCGCATGGGCAACCGCATCCAGTACATGGCGCCCCACGGTATCTACCGCTGCGCCGGCGATGACCGCTGGGTCAGCATCGCCGTCCTCACCGACGACGAGTGGCAGGCGTTCTGCGCCGCGATTGGCCAACCCGCCCTCGCCACCGACGACCGCTTCCGCACCTTTGAAGACCGCAAGGCCAACGAAGACGAACTGGACGCCATCGTCGAGGCCTGGACCTCCACCCTCGACCGGTTCGAGGTGCGTGACCGCCTCCAGGCCGTTGGCGTCGCCGCCTTCCCGCCCATGTCCAACAAGGATCTCGCGGAGGACCCCCACCTGGCCGAGCGACATTTCTTCGTCGAGAAGGAGCACCCGGAAGTCGGCGTCCGCAAGCACGCCGGCATGCCCTGGCGCATGACCGAGACACCTTGCGAAGTCTGGCGCGCCGCCCCGACCATCGGCCAGGACAACGACTACGTCTACGGCGAGATCCTCGGTTTCTCCTCCGCGCAGATCGCAGACCTCGTCGAGCGCGAAATCATCCGCTAGCGACGCCCGGCGTAGGGGTTGAGCAACTGCTGGTGTAACGCTGGATTCCAAATGCTCGCCGGCAGTTGCTCAACCCAACGGTACCCCTCCTTGCACCGCCGCCTGCGAGCCCGGACGCCACCGCGTGATACCATAGCCCCCTGATGAAGTTCGGCATCTTCCACGAGCTCTCCGTCGGCAAGCCCTGGCACCCTCAGTCCGAGTACGAGGTCTACCACAACGCCCTCGAGCAGGTGGAGCTCGCCGACCAGCTCGGCTTCGACCAGGCCTGGGCCGTCGAGCACCATTTCCTGGAAGAGTACTCGCACTGCTCAGCGCCGGAGGTCTTCCTCGCGGCCGCCGCGGCTCGTACCCAGCGCATCCGCCTGGGCCACGGTATCGCCGT
>DASSZB010000199.1:0-5424 GCA_035702935.1 Dehalococcoidia bacterium | reverse complement strand
GGCGAGCCACCCCCGGCCCTTCGGCGCTCGGCGCCCCAGTGCTTTCAGTCATCGCGCCCGCTAGTCCGAGAAGAGTATCTCGTAAAGCGCCCTGACCTCGACCGAGGGCAAGCCAGCGCCGAGGAAGGAGTCATCCACGCGCAGCTCCCAGTGCAGATGGATCTCCACGCCCGGGTTGGTCACGGCCTCGGGGGTCCCCGAGTCGCCCACGAACCCCACGAGGTCGCCCAGCGCCACCTGCTTACCCTCGACGATGCCATCCGGGATGCCGGCGAGGTGACAGTAGCGGGTGACGATACCGTCCCCGTGGTCGATCCACACCTGGCGGCCGCGGAACTTGTCCAGCGCCTCCGCGTCCGTGTATCCCTGGGCCTGCGTCCGCGCCAGGATCGTGTTCAGTTCGTCCAGTGTCATCTCCACGAAGCCGGTGTCCGCCCGGATCACCCTGCCTGCCTTGGCGGCCAGGACGTGAGCGTTTGCGGGTACATCCACGCATGAGTATCCGGTGTAAAAGTCCAGGCCCTCGTGGATGCCGGCGCGGTACTCCCGCGGAGCGTTGGGGATAAGGTTATCGCTGCTCGGCAGGCACGCGCCCGCAATCGGATACGAGAACCCGGTCAGCCGCGGGTCCGGCGGAGGCATGGTAGGGGTCGCGGTCACGGGGGCAGGGGTGTACGACGGATCGGGGATGACCAGGACCTGGCCGATACTGATCGCAGTCGGGTCCGCAAGGTGGTTGGCCGCCACGATGGCGTCCACCGTGACGCCGTACAGTTGCGCGATGTCGTACAGGGTATCCCCCTCCTGCACCGTGTGCCTCACCTCGCTGTGGGGGAACGTCGGCGTGGGTGTGGGGGTCGGCGCCGGGCTCGCGGTCCGTGACGGCGTGGGCGACGCGGCTTCCTTTGACTCACCGGAGCTGCACGACCCATACAAGACTATGGCGGCGACCATGATGACCGCCGCCGCCAGCGCCGTGACCGCGAGGTTACTTCTTGACAGGGTAGCCTTCCTCCTCCATCACGCCCTCTATCTGGTCCATCGAGACAGCTCCCGGGTCGTAGTCCAGGGTCACCTGCTTGACTGCTGGATCGCCGGCGACGAAAGCGACGCCGGGCAGCTTCGTGACCGCCTTCTGGATGCTCTGGATGCAGTGATCGCAGGAGATGTCGGGGGCTTCAAGAATCACCTGGGGCATTTCAGGTCCTCCCTCTTATCCGATGATAGCGCGGCGCGTGGCAAGACGCACGGCCTCAGCGTGCGCCGTGTTCTCGATCCGGTCGTCCAGTTCATCGAGGCGGAAGTCCTTGTGTTTCCGCCGCATGGCCGTCTCGATGAGGAAGTCCGCGAACGCCGGATTCTTCGGCAGCAGGGAGCCGTGCAGGTAGGTCCCGAAGACGTTACGGCTCACCGCCCCTTCGGTCCCGTCCTCTCCGTTGTTCCCGAAGCCTGAGACCACCTCCGCCAACGGCCTGGCGCCCGGGCCCAGGTGGGTGCGGCCGCCGTGGTTCTCGAACCCCACCAGCGTCGTCCCGTTCCAGCGCGCCACGACATTGCCGATGAAGCGCCTGGCGTCGGGGCCGGGATGCTCGGTCCAGATGTCCAGGATGCCCGCGCCCAGCAGCTCGCCGCCGTCCGCCGACCGGTAGAACTGTCCGGCCAGCTGGTAGCCACCGCAGACCGCCAGGATCACCACATCCCCCTCGGCCGCCTCCTTAAGCGGTTTCGCCTTCAGGGCGGCCAGGTCCTCCGCCACCAGGCGCTGCTCGCGGTCCTGCGCGCCCCCGACGAAGACCATGTCCGTCTCTTTCGGTCGCAGCTTGTCGCCGGTCCCCAGGTCTACGACATCAAAGGCGATCCCGCGCAGCTCGCAGCGGCGCTTCAGGCACATGATGTTGCCGCGGTCGCCGTAGATGTTCATCAGCTTGGGGTAGAGGTGCGCCAGGCGCAGCTTGAGGTCCTTAGCCATCGCGCGCCTCCTCCCAGAAGGCGCCGCGTCCCGCCTGCCGGGCCAGGATCTCGCGCACGGACAGCATCGCCGTGTACGTGGGGATGACATACAGCGTCCGCCCCGCCGGGGTGCCACGGAGGGCCGAGGCCAGGGCTTCCGAGGTTTCCGCCTCCACGCGGAGGACCGGCTCCAGGCCGGCGTACTTAAGGCGCAGCGCCATGTCCCATGCCCGGCTGCCCGAGGCGGTCACGGCGCGCGTCCTGCCGGCCAGCAGTTCAAAATCCACGTCCCATATCCATGAGATGTCGCGGCCGTCGGCGATGTCGTCGTTCAGAAAGAAGACGAGGTCGCGCTCTTCGACGTCGGCAGCGGTGATTGTGTGCAAAACCTGGTTCAGGCCCGCCGGGTTCTTGGCCAGGATCACCTGCACCTCCCGGCCGGCTACGCTCAGCCGCTCCTGCCGCCCGAACGCCGCCGTGAACGAGACGAGCCCCTGCTCGATTGCCGGCTTCCTGATGCCAATGGCGGCCGCGGCGGCAGCGGCGGCGACGAGGTTGTACGCGTTGTACAGGCCCGTCAGCGGCGTGGTGAGGCTGATCTCGCCTTCCGGTAGGGCGATCGTGAGCGTCATGCCATCGGGGCCGCCCGTCAACGCGGTGACGGTCACATCTGGTTTCGGGCGTTCGTTGCCGCACTTTTCGCACCGCCAGTGCCCGAGGTGCCCGTAGAAGACGGCGGCGTAGACGAGCTCCGCGCCGCACGAGGTGCACCAGCGCGCGTCGGCCGAGTGCTCCAGGGCGTCTCCTCCGAGTGAAGTGTCCTCCAGCCCGTAGTAGATGACCGGACCAGTTGCCTGCTTGCCCAGCGAGGCGACCGATGGGTCGTCCGCGTTGAGGATGAGCACCGCCAGCTTTGGCCAGGCGGCCACTGCCTTGCGCCAGCCGTCGGCCACGTACTCCACCTCGCCGTAGCGGTCGAGCTGGTCGCGGAAGAGGTTCGTGAACAAGGCGGCGCGCGGGCGCACTGCCCAGGCCGCCTCCGGGACCGTCGCCTCATCGACCTCAAAGACGCCCAGCTTGCCGGCGGAGGCATCGACATCCCCACCCCAGCCCGCCGACTCGACCAGCGCAGAGGCGATGCCGCGCATCATGTTCGACCCTTCCCGGTTGGCCACCGTCTCCATCCCCGCGGCCTGCACGATCTTCCGCAGCAAGCGCGCGGTCGTGGTCTTGCCGTTCGTGCCCGTGACCAGCACGCTCCCCTGGCCCAATCGCGAGGCCAGGCCGGGGACGATCTCCGGGTCGATGCGTTCGGCCACCAGGCCGGGCAGCGCCGTGCCCCCGCCCAGGCGGAACCGCCGGGACAGCCCGGCCACAACCTTGGCGGCAGCGATCGCCGCAGTGCGCCTCATCGGCAAAGCCTGGGAGGAATGGGCATGCACCAATTGTACTTATGCGCCATCATCGGCGCCGCGCGCCGCCTTCCCACTTCCACCTTCCCTGCTAAAATCATCCCTGTTTCCTGAAAGGACAACGCATGACCACCGAGTATCGCATCTTGACCCCGGATGACGTCGAGCAGTCCGCCTATGTGGAAGCCGTTGCCTTCTACAACGAGCCCGGCCCCGCCCGCGTGGAACTGGCTAAGAAGTACCTCTCGCCTGAATGGACGGTCGGCGCCTTCATCGACGGCAAGCTGGTGGCTGACAGCCGCATGTTACCCATGGTCCGGCGGATTAACGGCGGCACGATGGACTTCGGCGCTATCGGTCCCGTCGCCAGCCTCAGTGCCTACCGCCGCCAGGGACACGTCGGCCGCCTACTCCGCCTTTCGCTGGAGACTATGCGCGAGCGCGGGCAGGTTATGTCGGGGCTCTTCACCCCTCACGACGCGCTGTACGCGCGCTACGGCTGGGAGCGGGCCGAAGGCCGTGCCCGGTACCAGTTCTACCCCAAGGACATACATCTACGCCACCACGGCGCCTCCGGCCGCCTCGAGCAGGTTGACAGCACGGCCTGGGAGAGGCTGGACCGCATCTACCAGGCGCATATCAGGGACAGGAACGGTCCCTTCGCGCGGAATCCTGCGTGGTGGCAGGTGGCTGTCCTCGCCCATTACGAGAGCCCGGGCATATTCAAAGACAACAACATCTTCGTGTGGAGCAACTCCGAGGGGGTGGACGAAGGCTACATCGTCTACAGTAACCGCGCCCTGCCCCAGGACACGGACTGGCCCAAACAGGCCGTCCACGTCCGCGATTTCGTGGCCACGACAGCCGACGCCTATTTCGGTTTCTGGCAGCACCTGCTCACACACGACCTCGCAGACGCCGTGATTGGGTACATGCCGCTGGAGGACCCATTCCCGGACCTGGTCCACGACCCATTCCGGATTACCGTCACACCCCGCCACGGCGCCATGCTCCGCATCGTAGACATGGAGCAGGCGGTTGCCCTCCGGCCGTACGTGGGCCAGCGGCCGGTCGCTTTCCACATGCGAGTGCTGGACCACTCCGCGCCGTGGAACGAGGCCACCTGGCGGGTCGAGGCCGCCGACGGCAAGATGCGCGCCGAAAAGACAGACGCGGACCCGGACGTCGAGCTCACCGCGGGCGCCCTGGCGCCGATATTCGTCGGCCACAGGCGGCCGCAGGCGGCAGCCGGCGTGGGGCTGCTCCGCGTCTTCCGGCAGGAAGCCGTGGACGAGATGGCGGAAGTGTTCCGGGTCCTCCACCCGCCCTACTGCCACGACGACTACTAGGCACAAAGCAACGAGCCGGCGGGAGGTTCCCGCCGGCTCGCTGTCTATACGGCGTTTGTTACTTCTTGGACTTCACAGGGATGCTCGTAGTGCTCCCCGGGTAACCGGTGGTTGAGAACTCGTAGATACTCGTCGGGAAACCCTGTACGGACTGACCGATCAGGTTCTGCGGCGAGTACTTGATGCCGATGTAGTAGGTCGCTCCGGGCGTCGCTCCTGTCACGTTGAACGTCACCGTGTACGGGTTCAGCGATGTGCTCACGGTAACCCCATCGGCCTTGTTGCAATCCCCGTTGTAGAGGATGGCCTGGCCGAGGTCCTGGATGAGCATCGGCTTCCAGTTTAGCGTGTTCGTCTGGACAACGTTCAGCGTGAAGCTGCTGCTCGGCGCTGTAATCGTGTTGTAGTAGAAGATCACGCCCGGCGAGACCGAGTTGATCTTCTTGGCCTTAGCCTGATAGGTGAACGCGTCGTACATCGCCGGCCAGGCGCCCGGGCCGGCCGCGTACTGCTCGCAGGTGGTCTGTGTTGGCAGCAGGGCGCCGTACTGCCTGTGGGCCGTCTCGCTGTCCTGGTTGGACGTCGTGCCAGCGGCGCTCGCTGTCGCTGTGTTGGTCACCGAGCCGGCGTCGATGTCGCCCTGGGTGATTGAGTAACTGGCAGAGCAGGTGATCGACTCACCCGGGTCCAGGAAGTTGTCCAGGTTGCCAACC
>DASSZB010000085.1:0-4794 GCA_035702935.1 Dehalococcoidia bacterium | reverse complement strand
CCCGCGGGCCATCAGCGAACGCTCCGACTGCGCCCGGGCGGTGAAAAGGTCCCGCCAGAGCTCCCACGCCTCGCGGTTCGCCGGCTCTCCCTTGCGCACGAAGTCCACGAGGTGGCAGGCCATCTGCAGGTCGCCCTCGTCCCGGTGCCTGCGCGCCCGGTCCAGGATCGGCGCCGCGCCGGCAGCAGCCACCAGCTGTGCCGCCACGTCGTGCGAATGCGCCGGCAGCATGTTCGCCGGGTCGCCGTCGTACCAGCCGCCGTAGAGCCGGTACACGTTGCGGGCGATGAACTCCGGGTGATCGTACACGGGCTGTAGCCACGGCTTGTCGGTAGCCGGCCAGTCGATCTCGCGGATGATATCCTCCAGCCACTTGCCCTCGTTCATCAGCGTCACCACCTGGTCGTGGATGGAACGCAGGAAGTGCGCCGTGGACAGGAGAGCGTCCTCGATCCTGCTCTCGCCGGACAAGACCGGCCCGTGGCCCGGCAGGAGGTGCTCCGGCTTTAGCGCGGCCATGCTCTCCAGCGCGTCCGCCCAGTCCTTCGCGTAGCGCTGGACCTTGTACGGGTTCCCCGCATTTGGCGAGCACCAGACGAACGTATCGCCCGTGCACAGGACGCGGCGGCCGGGACACCAGATCCAGGTCTCGTCGTCGGTCTCGCCGCGCGCGTGGTGCAGCTCAAACACCTCGCCACCGATTCGCATTTCCATGCCGCGTTCGTAGACCGTATCCGGATCCGTGAATGTTGCGTCCGAGAACGGCCGGGCGTCCGGCGGCAGGTTGAACTGGATTCGGTTGATGTGGTCGTTCTGGCGCCCGAGCAGCCGGTACCGGTCAAATCGCGGCACCACGTCGCGGTGTCCGATGAACCGCGGCCGCGCATCGCCGCGCGCTAGCGCCTCACCGATGATCGCCTCCGCGCCAGACACATGGTCGACGTGGCCGTGCGTGTACACGACTGCTTCGACGGGCGCCTGCGAGTAGTTGTCGCGCAGGTCTTTGAGGACGGCGGGCGTGAACCGGTTGACCGACGTGTCTATCAGCAGCACACGGCCGTCGCAGATGAAAGCGATGACGTTCGCCATCGCCGAGAGAAAGACCGTCTCCTGGTCGACCGCCTGGGACTGGCCGAGGTGAAAGAACGCGGCCTGCTCCGGGGGCAGTCCCCGGGCGTCGGCAAAGGTCAGGGGGCGGCTTTCTGTCGTATCAGACATCGCGGGTGTCCAGATCTGGGCGGGCCAGACGGCGCCAGTATATCGCATGGACGGTCGATTCGAATCAAGGAGATAGGTTTCCTGATTTGGATGTAATAAATCCGTGTTCTGCCTGTTTTATAAACGGCGATTCCCCTTGTTGAGGGCGGGGCCGGTAGGACAAAAGCAGCCGGTTGTGTGGGGTGCGGCGAGACCGGCCGGCGCCGGCTCCGCCCGCAGCAACAGGGGAACGAGGCAGAGGTGCGGAATCACCCGGACCCGGAGGTGCGAGGCCTCTGCCCCGCCCGCTGGCGCAGAGCGCGAGAACAGGCGCTCTGCCCCATCTGCGCGAGGCGGATGCGCCGGAGCAGGGTGGCTTGGGAGGGTGGTACTGGCCGGCGGTCCGCCTCGCGTGCTTCTCCGGGTCGCCGTGGTCCTCGGATCATGCGAGAATCATAGGATGCGCATCCTTCTACTGATCACGGCTGCCGTCGCCTGGCTTACTGCCTGCGGCGGTGACCACCCACCGGAATTTACTGAAGCCGCTCCGGAAGCGGCCGAGGCAGCGCTCCTCACCGAGCAGGACCTGTCTCCAGCATGGCGAGAGGAGTCTGCCGGCGCCCTGGACGACGTCGATCTGGCCGAGCGCTGCGACGTTCTGACGCCGGATGGCGCCTTCCCCTCTGCCGTTGCCACTGCGTCGTCCCCGGCCTTTGGCACCGCGGATCAGCGCTCAGCCCAATCCTTCGCCGCCGTCTACGAGTCAGAAGAAGACGCCTCGGGAGCCGTTTCAGACCTGGACGCGAGGGTACAGGACTGCCGGGACGACTTCCTGGCCGAGGTCAAGCGCCTGGCGGAAACCGAGATCGAGGCCACGGGCCTGAACCTCGGCCCGTTTGCCGATATCGACGTGTCCATTGAGCAAGAAGCCCTGGACAGCACAGGGGACCAGGCGAACATCTACCACGTGGAAGTGACCGTCAGCGTCTTTGGCACGGACAGGCAGTTCAATGCGGACATAACACTCGTGCGCAACGGCCAGGTAATCAGCGTCCTCGTGTACTCAGCCTACGGCCCGGTCAAGACGCCGGAGGGGGAGGCCCTCCTCGCGCTGCTCCTGGGCCGCCTCAGCGCGGCGAACGAAAAGCTCTCGTAGCTATCGCCCGCGGGCTGTGCCGCGCTACAATTCGGCGCAATGGACTACCAGGAAGAAGCGCTCAAGCCGATCGTCACGCCCGGTCTGCTGCGCCGGTCATTCCTGTCCCTTCGGCCCCTGGTCCAGCTTGTCCTGGCAGCCGGATTGCTGGCGGGCCTGCTCTGGCGCGTTGACCTCGCCGCCGTACGCGATGACCTGGAGCGGGCAACGCTCTGGTGGCTACCCCTGGCATTTGTCGCGAACCTGGCCTCGGACTGGTTTCGTGCCATCAGGTGGCGGGAGTTCTTCCGCCCGCTCGTGCGCGTCGACGTGCCGTTCCTCTACGCCACCGCCATCGTCGGCGTCGCCTGCAACATCGTCCTCCCCCTTCGCGCGGGCGAAGTCGTGCGCACCCAGGTACTGCGCAGGCGCACCGGCCTCGGCGTATCGAGCATCGTGGCCACCCTTCTGTCCGAAAAGCTGATGGACATCGTCGCGTTCTCCGTGTTCGTCATCCTGGGCATCGTGCTCTACGAAGAGGCGCATTTCATGTGGCCCCTTGCCGTCGCCTACTCAGCCGTCCTCGTTGCTGGCATCTTCGGCGCCAGATGGCTCGCCCGCCGCTCCCAGGAAAGCCCACACCTGGAGGCGCAGCCGGAAGGCCGCTGGCGGGCCTGGATAGCCGTCGAGCTGCGGTCATTCGGGCACGGGCTGCAGGCGTTCCGCAACACCCGCGCCATGGTGACAATTGTCTGGGCCTCGATCGCCGCCTGGCTGTGCGAAGCCGGTATGTACTGGGCCAGCGGTGAGGCGCTCGGACTCGATCTGCCCCCGGCCGTTTACCTGCTGACAGTTGTGGCGGCGACGATCGCCGTTTCCATACCTGTCACCCAGGCCGGGCTTGGCGTGTTCGAACTCGCCATCACGGGGCTAATGGTCGCGTTCGGCCTCAGCGAGTCCCAGGCCGCGGCCTTCGCCATTTTCTCGCACGTCATGCTTGCCGTGCCGTACATGGCCAGTGGCCCTCTGGCGGCGTTCGCGCTCAAACTGAACCTGTCGGACATCCTGTTCCTGCGGGCCGACCGAGATCCCGCACCCGCCGCCGACGCCTAGCGTCAGGCACGCGCTGCCGCTTCGATGAGGCCCGCCGCGGTGGCCGGCGAGATGATGTCCGTGTTGATCACCAGGTCGTAGTGCGCAGGGCCCTCGTTGCGGACGTCGTAGAACCGCTGGAGATAGTCCCTGCGCTGCCCGTCCGATTCATCGATCTGCTTCCGCGCCTTCGCCGCATCCACACCGTGGGCTGCCATCCTTGCCGCCCTCGTTTCGCGCGAACCTGTGACCAGCACGCGGAGCAGCCCTTCCGTCCCGGCCAGCGGGAAGCTCGCCCCGTGCGCCAGGATCACCACGTTACCGGATGCCGCCGTCTCCCGGATCACAGAGGTGATTAGCCCTTCGTACGATTCCGAAGCCGGGACCACGGGTGGGATGTAGGCGCCGAACCCGGGATCCCCCTGCGCGGTTCCCATGTATTTGAGAATTCGATCTATCAGCGAGGCCGAGCGCTCGACCTTCTCGATGGTCTCCGGTGTTACGCCGGCCTTCTCAGCCGCCCGTGCCAGTATCTCATCGTCCACGAGCCGGAATTTCAGGCTCTTCGCGACCAGATGCGCCACCTCTTCGCCACCGGCGCCCAGAGATCGCGATATGCAAACGATTCGACAGCCCATTGCCCCTCCATGTATCCGGGAATTGCGCGGATTATACGACGCTGAGCGGTCCGAGCGACAGCCTATATCCAGTGATGAGTGCGGTACCAGTTACCCGTCAGCCGCGCGCCTTCCTCGATCTTGACGGAGGGTTCCCAGCCCAGGTCCCTGCGGATCGCGTCGTGGTCGCATATCCAGGCCGCCTGGGACATCTCCCGCACCTTGTCTCGCGTCAACGAGACAGCCCGCCGCGCCACCAGCCCGAATCCTTCGCTGGCAACGGCTGCAGCATCGAACAGCCACCGCGGGCAGCTGATCCGCAGGGCCGTGCGGCCCACCGCCAGCTCCACCGCGGAGAGCAGGTCACGCCACGTGTAGACCTCGCCGTCGTCGAACGTGTACGTCTTGCCTCCCACATCGGCTTCGGCGATGGCCGCGCGGGCGATCGCCCGCGCGGCGTCTTCTACGTAAACGATGGAGATCCGGTTCCGGCCACCCATCAGCAGGGGCGCCAGCCGCAGCTTCGCCAGCTTGAAAAACGGGACCAGCGCGGGGTCCCGCGGCCCGTAGATCACCGGTGGCCGAAAAATAACGGCTCGCTCCGCAAATTCGGAGCGGCGGACGATATCCTCACCCGCCAGCTTTGTGCGGCCGTAGGCCGTGATGGGCCTGGCGGCAGCGTCGAGGGGGCGCGGCCGGCCGTCGGCGCTGGAGCCGTGAGCGGCCAGGCTGGAGACGTACAGGAATCGCTTC
>DASSZB010000073.1:0-5049 GCA_035702935.1 Dehalococcoidia bacterium | reverse complement strand
ATCTACGACAATTCGCGGCGCGATTTCCTTCAAATTTGCCACAGGGAGAGCCTCTTACGCATTGCAACCCGCAGATTACTTACCCTGGAACTGGGGCTCGCGCTTCTCCATGAACGCCTTCACGCCCTCCATGAAGTCCTGCGTTCCGAAGAGCGGCAGCAGCTGCAGGAATACATGGTGCACGTTCGCCTCGAACGTCTCTTCCAGGCCCAGGCGCATCATCCGTTTCGTCGCCTGCACCGCCAGCGGCGCATTCGCGGCGATCTCGGCGGCGTCCTTGCGTGCCTCTACCATCAACTGGTCGTGCGGCACCACCCGGTTCACGAGGCCCAGCTCCAGCGCTTCCTCGGCGCCCAGCGTCTGCCCTTTGAAGGCGATCTCGGCCGCCTTGGCCCAGCCCAGCAGCCGCGGTAGCAGCCACGAGCCGCCGCTCTCCGGCAGTATCGCCCGCTTCGTGAAAACGGCGGCCAGCTTGGCTTCCGTGGACGCCACGCGGATGTCGCAGCCGAGCGCCAGGTCCATGCCGTAGCCCGCAGCCGGACCGTTGAGCGCGCAGATCACCGGCTTGTCCGTAGTGTGCAGAACAACCGGCGGGCTGCCGGCCAGGTCGAACTTCTGGCTCGCCAGTGCCGCCGTACCGTTCGAGCCGATGCCCGTTCCTGCCATCAGGTCCTTCAGGTCAAGTCCGGCGCAGAATCCGCGGCCCGCCCCCGTAATGATGATCACGCGGACGTCACGGTCCGCATCGGCGTCACGGAGCGCCCTGGAGAAGGACTCCAGCATGGGCTGGCTGATGGCGTTCAGGCGGTCCGGCCGGTTCAGCGTGATGGTCGCTATGTGGGATTCGACTTCGTATAGCAGGTCGGCGTATTCGGGCATGGGGCACCTCCACGTCTTGAATGCGCGATAAGCGTACATCGGGCGCATCGGCGCCGCAAATTCGACGCGGTAGGCCAGTAGTGATAACTTCTCCGCACTCTCTCCCATGCTACTTGTTCCTTGTGTTCCTTGTTCCTGGTTACTGTCATAACCCGTCTATTTACAGCTTTTCCTCCCGCGGGTACTCTGGAAGACGGAACCAAATCTCGCCGTCAGCCGTTTTAATTCTCAGACGCATGGTTTGAAGGGAGCCCCTCCCTGGACGCAAGACCCACAGCCCAGCGCTTGGTCGAGAATATCGAGCGCGTCATCATCGGCAAGCGGGCGCAGGTGGAGCAGGCCGTGATGACCCTCATGTGCGGTGGGCACCTGCTCATCGAGGACGTACCTGGCGTGGGCAAGACAATGCTCGCGCGCTCGCTGGCCCGCTCCAGCGGCTGCTCCTTCAACCGAATCCAGTTCACCCCTGACCTCCTGCCCACGGATGTCACGGGCGTGTCCGTGTACAACCAGAAGACCGGGGACTTCGAGTTCCGTCCCGGGCCCGTCCTCTCGCAAGTAGTGCTTGCCGACGAGATCAACCGGGCGACACCGAAGGCGCAGTCCGCGCTTCTCGAGGCGATGGAAGAGCGCCAGGTCACCGTCGACGGCGTCACCTACCGGACGCCGGAGCCATTCATGGTGATGGCCACTCAAAACCCCATCGAATACGAAGGCACGTTCCCGCTGCCCGAGGCCCAGCTTGACCGCTTCCTGATCCGCCTGGAGCTGGGCTATCCCTCCGCCAAAGACGAACAGGCCATGATGAAGGCGCAATTGCACGGCCACCCAGTTGGGGAGCTGGCCCAGGTCTGCGACCCCTCGGACATTCTCGGACTCCAGGCCGCCGTGCGCGAGGTGTACGTGGATGTCCTGATCCAGCAGTACATCGTGAGTGTTGCCGAGGCCACGCGGGCGCACGCGTCGGTCTATCTCGGCGCCTCGCCCCGCGGGTCACTCGCGCTCCAACGCCTGGGACAGGCCAGGGCCATCATCGACGACCGCGATTACGTGCTTCCCGATGACGTCAAGTCCCTGGCTTACCCGGCGCTGGGGCACCGCATCATTCTCAACGCCCAGGCACGCGTCAAGGGGGTGACGGCCGCACAGGTGGTGGCGGAGGTCCTGAACGAGATTCCGGTGCCGGGCGTGCGCCCGGATGCCTCACGCGAGGCCCGGCGAGTAGACGAGGCAACTCAGGCTTCGAGCTCTTAGGGTTCAAACGAATGGGTGCTTTCGGGAGAGGGTTATCGGCGTTCTTAGCGCTGGTTTACCGAAATCACAATCTGCTCATCGTCATGGGCGCATTCGGCGCCATGGTCGTGCTCGCCGTCATTAGCGGCTACTGGCTCTTTTACCGCGCTGCCTACGTCCTTGGCGGGCTGGTTCCGCTCTGCTTCATCTGGGCGCGCCTTCACATTGGGGCCCTGCAGGTCAGCGTAGAGCGCGAGGACGATCGCCTCCAGGTGGGCCAGCACGCCGAGGGACGCGTCAGGCTCAAGAGCCGCAGCATGTGGACCAAGCTCTGGCTGGAGCTGGAGGACGAGACCGATATGCCGGGAGAGCCATCCCGCACCGTCGTTACGGTACCCGCGAAGTCCGTCCGCAACTGGAAGGTGAGCATGCGCTGCGGGCGGCGCGGCGTCTACACCGCCGGCCCGCTGAAAGTGACCACCGGCGACCCGTTCGGACTGTTCCGGTTCAGCAAGCGGTTTGGCGAAAAGCGGCCGCTGATAGTCCTCCCGCAGGCGGAAGAGCTGCCCTACTTCTGGGCGCCCGCCGCCCAGCTGGCCGGCGAAGGGTTCATCCGGCGGCCCACCCACTATGTGACCCCGAACGCCTCCGGCGTGCGCGAGTACCACCCCGGCGACAGCTATAACCGGATCCACTGGAAGTCCACCGCCCGCCTGGGCCGCCTCATGGTGAAGACGTTCGAGATGGACCCCACGAGCAACGTGTGGGTTGTCCTGGACCTCGCGGAAGCGGTGCAGCACGGCGAGGGGGATGAGAGCACGGAGGAATACGGCGTCCGCATCGCCACATCCATCGCCTACAAGTACCTCCAGGCCAACCGCATGCTCGGCCTGATGATGGAAGGCGAGGAGGCAGTGCAACTGGAACCGGCCCGCGGCAACCACCAGTACAGCCGCATCCTGGAAGCCCTGGCCGTCGCCCGGGCCAGGGGAGCCCACCCTGTCGCCCAGCTCCTGCAAGAGGAAGCGCGCCAGTTCGGCCGGCACACAACCCTGGTCCTGATAACCGCCTCTCCGAGCGAAGACTGGGTGATCTCCCTGGAGCATTTGGCGCGGCAGGGGACACGTATCGCCGTCGTCCTCCTGGACGGGCACAGCTTCGGCGGGCCCGAAGTAACGCTTCCGCTGGATTCGCTTATGGCCTCGAACATCGTGACCTACGTTGTCCGCGCCCAATCTGACATCGGCCTGATGCTCGGACCTGCGGGTGTCGCCGGCGATAGCCTGCCGCAGCGCCAGAAGGTGGGGGCCAGGTAGCTATGGCGCAGTTCCAGTGGACCCAGCCCGTCGCCGCGCCTTCGCGCCAGGCGACACCTGAGTGGGTTCAGCGGCTCGTCAGCCGCTACTTCGACTGGGAGGACGGCATTACGCTCGTGCTCCTGCTCGGTGCCACGATTAGCGTCGCCGCGACGCTTGAATCAGGCGGCTGGTCCACGCAGATGCCGGCGCTGACGCTGGTATCCGTACTCGCCGCTGTGTCCGCCCTCGTGTTGTGCCGCTCAAGGATACCCGCGGTCCTGGCCTGGGCCGCGTCCCTGTCAACCGGCGCCGCCATCGTCTTCTGGCAGACGCTTGTCATGGTGGGTCCGGGCTCCATTGGCCAGCGCCTGGACAACCTCTATTTCCGGTTCGACGCCTGGTTCTACGCCGCATTTCATGACGGGGTCAGCAACGACTCCCTGCCATTTCACGTGCTGGTACTGGCCATCACGTGGCTGGGCGTCTTCCTCTTCGCCTGGAGCGTCTTCCGCTGGCACAACGCCTGGATCGGGCTCATCCCGGGCGGCATCGCCCTCTTCATCGACCTGGCGTTCGTCGGCGACTCGCTCGGCGGTCCTGCACTGCTGTACTACCTCTTTGGCTTCCTGCTTATCATGCGGACCAACCTCGTCTCCCGAATGGCGCGGTGGCGGCAGGCGGGGATCGAGTATCCGCAGCTCATCAGTTTCACGTTCCTGAACTTCAGCTTCTGGGCCCTGCTGGCGCTCATCACGGCCGCCTGGCTGGCCCCCTCCGGCCCCTTCAGCACGCCGCGTGTCGTCGAGAGGGTCGTCGTGAAGGTCGAGGACGTCGGTATCGATTTCGTCCGCCTTGCCGGGCCACTTCGCTCCAACAAGATCGTCCCCATCCACAACTACACCACCGTGCTCCCGTTCCAGGGGTCCATCCGCCTCGGCGACCGCGAAGTGCTGTCCGTCAATGTCACCACCCCCGGAGTGCAGGGCCCCCTCGCCCTGCGCGGCACAACCTACGACACCTACGAAAGCGGCGGTTGGAAGGCCGGTGAACGCGACGACGCCCGGCTGTCCGGGCAGGCGCCGGGCCATCTGAACCAGCAGATCATCGACGGCGCCGTTGAGGGCAGCGTCATCAGGATGAACGTCCAGATCGAGGCCAAGACCGTCGCCGGAACAGTCCTCTTCACCGCCGGCGAGCCGCTGGCCTCCGACCCCGCCGTCACCGCCCGCGTGCCCGCCGGTAGCCTGCAGCGCCTGCCGGTGGACCTCCCGCAAGAAGGGCGCGGCATGAGCGACCAGGAGATCATGCGCAACCACCTGCCGGCAAACTACATCGGCGTCCGCGTCGTCCGTGGCGAACAAGGAGTGGTCCAGTACGTCGAGGTGTTCGATGCCAGGGATCAGGCTGTGCCGGACACCGTCATCCTGGATCCCGGGAGACGCCTGCGGCGGGGGACGGGCTACGACGTCACCAGCTTCGTCCGCTCGGTCACGGCGGAGGACCTGCGTGCGACGGACCGCAACTACCCTCTGTGGGTGCGCGACCAGTACGCCCAGCTGCCCGACAGGTATTCCCGCCAGGTACGCCGCTTCGCATACGACACTGCGGTCCAGAGTCTGGCAGCCAAGAACATACTGCC
>DASSZB010000067.1:0-3576 GCA_035702935.1 Dehalococcoidia bacterium | reverse complement strand
CAAGGTCGCCCTGCTGCGGGTCGGTGAGCAGAGCGATGATGGCGCGGTTGCCGGATTCTTCCTGGTTGGGGTCGAGCCCCTGGCCTCCGGGTCGTTCCGGTCCTGCGGTCTGGCGCGCAAGTGACGTCATGGATTGGGCTCCCTGTGAGTGAATGCATCGGGACGGTATTCCGGATTATACGGCGTGGAATTGCGTTGTCCATGCCGGCAGAAGCGCCGCGTCCTTAACCTTGACGTACTCGTTAACCCATCCTATACTCCGATTCAAGCAACCGGCTGCGTTAATTCCCCCCGGCAGTTGAGGAGCAGTGCTTTGGCCGAGAGTAACGAGGCTTACCTACAGATCGGCGAGGTGGCGGAGCGAACAGGCGTCACGCAGCGGACACTCCGCTTTTACGAAGAGAAGGGTCTGCTCCGTCCGCCCAGCCGCATGGACGGCGGCTTCCGGCTGTACTCCGAGGAAGACGTGAAGCGGGTCGAGATGATCCGCCGCCTGCAGGACCTGCTCGGGGTCACGCTCGCCGACATCAAGGAGATGGTTGACGCCCAGGAGATGCTGCGGGAGCTGCGCGCTCAGTACCGGCCGGAGGCGGGCGTCGAGGAGAAGCGGCGGCAGCTCACCAAGGCCATCGACGTCGTCCAGGCGCAGTACGTCATCGTCAAGCAAAAATGCGAGCAGATGGAAGAGATGAAAGGCCAGCTAGAGGAACGCCTGAAGACGTTTGAGCGCTGGATGAAGGAACTGGACCGCCTGGGCGAGAAGGAAGCCGTCCCCAGCTAATCCCCGCCGGCCTGGCTAGTGGTGGCCGGGCGGCTCTTCCCCCTCGTGCGGGGCGTGCGGCTCGTAGCCGATGCGTTTGCGGACCACGTAGCCGATTAGAGCGAGTACGCCGGCAATGCCGGCCGTTCCGATCGTGAGCAGCGCCAGTTTCAGGATATCGACGTCACTGCCGCCATCCTCCTCGTCGCCGCCGTCGATGACATCCGGAGTCGGTGTCACGGAGCCTGTCGCCCCGGGGTGTGGCGCAGTCGGAATGGGCGTCAGACCCGCGCCCAGACAGGCAGGAGGCGTTTCGGACACGATCTCCTTGCCCTCGGCCGCGTTGACTTCGAACTTCACCACGCCTTCGGTGGCGTCGCTGGTGTTCACCTTGTCTGTCAGGCGGTATTCCCAGGTCCACTCGCCATCAGGGACCTCACCGTCGGAGAGTCCGGGATAGATCGCCACCCCGTACCCGTCAGGCTGGAACACGATC
The DNA here is from genome assembly GCA_035702935.1 of Dehalococcoidia bacterium. GTDB lineage: Bacteria > Chloroflexota > Dehalococcoidia > SM23-28-2 > RBG-16-64-32 > DASSZB01. Next base: position 2,320 of record DASSZB010000067.1, on the reverse strand, counting down.
CGCATACCCAGTCCCTTGTTGTCGGGTTGGAGAACGCGGAAGCGGAAATCGCCGCCCTTATCCAGGTCATTCACATTGACCGGTTCTTTGAAGCACATCTGGAGGACGAACGGTTTCTCCTTGAGGACGGCACCCTGCTCCGGGTTCAGGAAGGTTATCTCCGGCTCGTCCGCGAGTACCGGCGCGGCCTCTTGCCCGGCGTAAGCAGCGAAAGCGAAAAGAAGCAGGCCTGTCAGGCCCGCTGCAACTGCGCCGACGCGCTGTACGATTTTCAGTCCCTCGCTCACTGCACGCGAAATGTATCACAGGCGCGCGTTAGGGCGTAGTTCCTTGAGCGGGCCGATACCGCCGCCTTACAATTCGAATCACCTTTCACTCACGGACTGATATGCCTCAGAAATCCTCCAGACGCTCCACCAGCCGTCCTGACGGGCAGCATCTCAAGTACCGGCGTGTAGTCGCCAAGTTCGGCACCAACGTACTGACGGCCGGTACCGCGCGCCTGGACCTGGAAGTGATGGCTGCGCTGGTGGGCCAGGTCGCTCGGCTACACCAGATGGGCGCCGAGGTGATGGTCGTCACGTCCGGCGCCATCGCTGCCGGCCGCCACCGGCTCGGCCTCAAGGGCGAGCGCAAGGAGATACCCTACCGCCAGGTGCTCGCCGCCGTCGGTCAGACAGACCTCATGCAGTCTTACCAGGAACTGTTTGCGTGGCATGACATAACGATTGGGCAGACGTTGCTCACGCGCCGCGACCTGGCCGACCGCCAGGGATACCTCAACGCCCGCAACACGCTCCTGGCGATGCTCGATTTGCGTGTGGTGCCCATCATCAACGAAAACGACGTCGTTGCCGTGGACGAGATCGAGGGCGCCAAGATCGGCGACAATGATAACCTCTCCGCGCTGGTCGCCAACCTCGTAGATGCCGACTTGCTCGTTCTCTTGACTGATCAGAACGGACTCTACACCGCCGATCCGCGCCTCGACCCCAAGGCGAAGCTGATCGAGCGGGTGGATGTAATTGACGCGAAGATAGAGGCGCTGGCCGCGGGCAGCTCCAGCGGCGCCGGTATCGGCGGCATGACCACCAAGCTCCAGGCCGCGCGCCTGGCCACCGGCGGAGGCACCGACCTGGTGATCGCTGCCGGCGAGGAGACGGAAGTGCTTGTGCGCCTGGCTTCCGGCGAGGCCGTCGGAACGCTCTTCCCTTCCACAGTGGACCGCATGGAGAGCCGGAAGCGCTGGATGCTGGCCGGCCTCGCGGTTAAGGGGACCATCGTCGTGGACGCCGGCGCGGCGAAGGTGCTCCGGGGCGACAACAAGAGCCTGCTCCCGGCGGGCGTGCGGGATGTCAGCGGCCGTTTCGCCCGCGGCGATGCCGTCGACGTCGTTGACGCTGAGGGTCACCGCGTCGCCTGCGGCATCGCCAATTATGGAGCGGACGAGATCCTGCGCATCCGCGGCGTCCGCTCCGACCGCATAGAGGAGGTGCTCGGCCACAACTACGGCGGCGAAGTCGTCCACCGCGACAATATGGTCTGCCTGTAGATGACCCTCAAGCGTAGCGCTGCCATCACCGGCATCGCCGAACTCAAGCCCACAAAGTCCGCCGAGGGGAAGACCACCCTCGGCATCATGGCGGAAGTCTCGCGCCTGGCCGTCCTGGACGCCGGCCTGGCCCCCGGCGATATCGACGGCCTCCTCATCGGCCCGCCCATCGTCGAGATGACCGCCATGTGGCCGTCCATCCTCGGCGAGTACCTGGACATCCACCCGAAATACGAGAACGTCGTTGATCTCGGCGGCGCTTCCCCGGCCGGCATGGTCTGGCGCGCCGCTGCCGCCATCCAGGCGGGTATGTGCTCCGCCGTCCTCTGCGTCACCGCCGAAGCATCCGACGTGGAGACGTTCTATACGCCGCGTGGCCGCAAGCCGTCCGCGCAACTCCCGGCGCGCGAGTTCGACGCGCCATACGGCCCCATGGGCGTGAACTCGGGATACGCGCTCATCGCCCAGCGGCACATGTTCGAGTACGGCACGACGTCCCGCCAGCTCGCCAAGATCGCCGCTGAACAGCGCACGAACGCCTGCGCCAACCCGGATGCCCTCTTCTACGGCAGCCCGCTCACCGTGGACGATGTCCTGGCCTCGCCTCTGGTGGTGGACCCGCTGCATTTGCTGGAGATCGTCCGGCCCTGCACCGGTGGCGCCGCCGTCGTCGTGGTCTCGCCGGAGATCGCGAAGCGCTCGTCCCGCACGCCGGCCTGGATCCTGGGCGCGGGCGAGAGCTCTCGTGGCACGGTGCTGTCGCAGTAC
>DASSZB010000245.1:0-13415 GCA_035702935.1 Dehalococcoidia bacterium | reverse complement strand
TGTGGTCCATCCGCGAGTTCTGCCAGGGCCGCCTCCTGCGGTTCCTCTTCGCGGACGCCGACACCGAGACCTCGCAGCTCTCGTTCGCCGTAAGCGTCGCCGAACGCTATCTCTCTGAGGCAACGCGAAGCGTCCCCCGCTCGCAGAGCTGGGTGGAGCTGGACGGCGCTCGCATCACCACCTTCGACGAATTGGTCCAGCACATCACGGACAACGAGGACAACGTCTTCGCCCGCGGCCACGTGGCTGAAGCGACGAAGGGCGCCTTCCTCCGCCGCCTGGCAGCAGCCTCCGACCGCGCGGGCCACCTCATCCGTCGCCTCGACTCAAAGGACGAGGAAGACCGCTACCGCATCGACTGGGCGCGCAGCCAGCTCAACGTCATCGACATCCACACCCTGCACGACACGGCCAAGCGTTTCGTCGTCGGCGTCATTCTCAAGCAACTGCTGCAGGAGAAGGACGAGCACGGCCGCCGCGAGCCCCTCACGTTCGTGGTCCTGGACGAGCTCAACAAGTACGCGCCGCGCGAAGGCTGGAGTCCCATCAAGGAGGTCGTTCTCGATATCGCCGAGCGCGGGCGCTCCCTGGGCGTCATCCTCATCGGCGCCCAGCAGACCGCGAGCGAGGTCCAACGCCGGGTGGTGGCGAACGCCTCGTACCGGATTGTGGGCCGGCTGGACACAGCCGAGGCCCAGCGCGGCGAATACGGATTCCTGACCGAGGCCGCGCGGGCGCGGGCGTCCCTCCTGAAGCCGGGGAACATGTTCATGCACCAGCCGGAGATCCCGGTGCCCCTCCTCATCCAGTTCCCATTCCCCGCCTGGGCCACCCGCCCCGACGAGGTCGCGGAGACCGACGAGATCCCCAAGGGGTTCCGCCGGTAGTTTCTATGCACTCTTCACCACCAACTCCTCACTAGAATGCGCTTCCTCCACACCTCCGACTGGCACATCGGCAAGCCGCTCCGTAACCACAGGCGTGACGACGAGTACGTCGCAGCCCTCGCTGAGGTGCTCGACGTCGCCAAGGGCGAACAGGTCGACTGCGTGCTCGTCGCCGGCGACATCTTCGATTCCGTGGCGCCACCGCCGGAGGCCGAACGCATCGTCTTCGACTTCTTCCGCGAGCTGATCGGCGCCCGCATCCCGGCGGTCGTCGTCGGCGGCAACCACGACCACCCACGCCGCTTGAACGCCTTCTCCCGCGTCCTGGATCTCGTCGACGTCCACATCCGGGGCGAGCCGGCAACCCCGGAGGAGGGCGGAGTCATCGAGATCCCTAGCCGCGACTGCAAGGAGACGGCGGTGATAGCGGCGCTGCCCTGGGTCAGCGAGCGCAAGGTCCGCGACTTCGAGTCCCTGTTCGCCGGCGGGGAGCACTTCACGGAATACGCCCAGGGCGTTGCCGAGATGATGAAGCACCTGGCGAAGAGCTTCCGCCCCGATGCGGTGAACATACTTCTCGCGCACGTCTTCCTGAGCGGCGCCGTAGTGGCGCCGGAAGGCGGCGAGCGCGCCCTGCACGTTGGGAATGTCTACGCTGTCAATCCCCAGATGATCCCGGCGACGGCGCAATATGCCGCCCTCGGCCACGTCCACAAGCCCCAGGAATTCGCGCTGGCGAACGCCTACTACAGCGGCTCGCTGCTCCAGTGCGACTTCGGGGAAGCGGGCCAGCAGAAGGGCGTCAACATCATCGACGCCGTTCCCGGTGGTAAGGCGAAGGTACGGGCCATCCAGCTCACGAATATCAAGCAACTGAAGAACATCGGCTCCAGCAAAGAGGGTTTCACCCTGGAACAGATCGGCGAGGCAGCGGCGGACGCCGGTGACGCCTACGTCAAGGTTTTCGTGAAAGCCGACCGGCCGGTTCCCGGCCTCGCCCACGAAGTGCGCGACATCCTGCCGAACGCCGTCGACATCGTCGTCGAGCACGTCACCCGCGAAGGCGAGGAGGCGCCCATCGAAATGGGGCGCCAATCACCCGTCGAACTGTTCACCGCTTACTACGCCGACCTGCACAGCGGCGCCGAGCCGCCACCAGAGTTGATGTCGCTCTTCAACCGGCTACATGAGGAGGTCACCGGTGCGGCCCATTAAGCTCGAGGTGCAGGGCCTCACCTCTTACAGGGATAAGGCAGAAATAGACTTCACGGGCCTCGATCTCTTCGCCATCACCGGCCCCACCGGCTCAGGCAAGTCCTCGCTCGTCGATGCCATCACCTACGCCCTCTTCGGCGAGGTCCCCCGCGTCGGCGATAGCATCAAGCAACTTATCAGCCAGGGCGAAGACCGTCTTCGCGTCAACCTGGAGTTCTCGGCCGATGGCGGCTCCTATCGCGTCCACCGCGCGACGGGGATCAAAGGCGTGGCCACCGTGCAGATGGAACACCTCGACCCGGAGACCGGTGAGTGGCTGCCCGATGCCGACAAGGTCCGCGACGTCAACGAGCACATCGCCTCGATCCTGGGCATGGACTACGACGGCTTTGTCCGCTCCATCCTGCTGCCACAGGGCCAGTTCCAGCAGTTCCTTGCCGGCAAGCCCGAGGAGCGCCGCAAGGTCCTCGACGGCCTCCTCCGCCTCGACGTCTACCAGTTGATGCAGCAGCGCGCCAACGAAATCGCCACCGAACACACCGGTCGGGCCGCCAACCTCCAGCAGCAGTTGGACACGCAGTTCGCCGATGCCACCCCGGAAGCGCTGAAAGCCGCGAAGGAACGGCTGTCCGGGCTACGCACGGCTGCGGAGGCGCTTTCCTCACTGCGCACCGCCCTGGCCGAAGCGGGCCAGAGGGCGGAAGCCCTGTCCTCGGGTCTCCGCCGCCGCCGCGAGGCCGAGGCTGCCGTGTCCAGCGCAGAGGCCGCGCTCAAGGACAAGCTGGGCCTCCTGGACTCCGGCCAGAAGCTGCTCGCCGACCTCTCGGGTCAGATGGCCGTCGCGGAGCAGCAGATCAAAGACAGCGCATATGACGTTGACCTCTTGATTCGGCTCCAGAAGGCGCTCGAGCTGGCCCAGCGCCTGGAACGCTCGGAAAAGCGGCTCGAACAGCTACGGAACCAGGCGCAGACGGCAGGCCCCCGCATTATCCAGCTCCAGGAGGAAGCGGCGGCCTTGCAGGCGTCGCTGGCCCAGGTGCGCGAAGAAGTTGAGGAAGCGGAGCGCGTCCTCAACAAAGCACGCCGCGAGAACCTGGCCGACGTCCTCCGGAAGGACCTCAAGCCGGGGGACCCGTGCCCTGTGTGCGGACAGAAGGCAGGCTACCTGGAGCCCGCTCGGCATCTCGCACTCGATAGTGCCGAGAAGGCGCTGGAAGACGCTCGAGCCCGGGAGTCCATGGATCAAAGGCACGCCCAGGACGCCGCTACGGCGCTGGCGGTGGCCGAACGCGACGCCGAGACGCTGGAGACACAGCTAAGGGAACTCGCGGCCGACTGCGAGACTGAAAGTCAGAAACTGGACGAGCTCCTTGCTGGTCAGAAGGCGTCATCCTCGGATATCGCCGCTCTCGTGCGGACCCAGACGACTGCCAAGCAGGAACACGATCGCCTGGCCCGTGAACTCGACGGACTGCGCAGGCAACGCGAGGCACAGGCAAGCGACATCGCGGGCGCCGGCCAGGAAGTCGCCCGCCTCGAGGCCGAAATCGCGTCCCGCGAGCGCGAGATCGCCGCTGCCACTGCCGAAACCACTGCGGCTGAGGCCGCACTCAGAGCGGCTGCAAAGGCAAACGACTGGCCGGACGTCGCGTCCAGCATCGACTCCGGGGAGGACCCGGCGCCACCACTCCGCCGGAAGCTTGCCGCAACCGACGCCGAAGTCAACGCCGCGAACCAGCAGATCGGCGCCTGCGAGAAGGATGTCGAACGCATTGGGGAGGGCATCGAGCGCGCCCGAGACCTCCGCGCTCAGATCGACGAGGCTAACCGGGAATACCGACTCGCCAAGGATCTCGCCGCCTTGCTAAAGGTCACTGCCTTCCCGAATTACATCCGCGAGCGCGCCCTCCGCATCCTGGCCCAGGACGGTTCGCGCCAACTCTCCGGAATCTCCGGCGGGCGGTACGAATTTGCCGTCGAAGGACAGGAGTTCCTGGTCGTCGACCACTGGAACGTGGACGACAAGCGCTCTGTGAAGACGCTCAGCGGCGGCGAGACGTTCCTGGCCTCCCTGGCCCTCGCGCTGGCGCTGGCTGAACGGCTCCCGGGTTTCGGCGCCGGTGACCGCGCCCACACTCTCGAGAGCCTCTTCATCGACGAGGGGTTCAGCAACCTGGATGCCGAGACGCTGGACATCGTCGCCAGCGCGCTGGAAGCAATCGGCCAGGGCGGCAACCGCATGGTGGGTATCGTCACGCACCTGCCGGCTCTTGCTGAGCGCATGCCAGCCCGAATCACTGTACACAAGTCGCAGACCGGCAGCACTGTCACAGTGGATTAGTTATGTCAAGCATTTACCGAAAAGTGCAAAACAAACTCACGACGCTAATCCTCTCTATTCGCTGTGGCTAATTCCCCTGGCCTCAGCGTCGGCTTCAAGGCCGTCCAGGAACTCGCCGACTGACGCCGGACAACAAACGAGGCGCCGCTCGGCGCCTCGTTCGCCCCCTCCCATTGGGCGTGGCGGCGGTACCTTATGTCACCACCGCAGGTCAGATGGCCTAATTCTAGTCCCCAGGACAGCTATGTCAAGAACTTTCCGCGCTCAATCGTCTACAATGGAATTAGCGCACAAACTGCTGTAGAAACGAGACGCGACATGGTCACTGAAGACGTAATCGTCGAAGCCCTCCGCGAGGTCTACGACCCCGAACTGCACTACAACATCTACGACCTGGGCCTGGTGTACGACATCACGATAGATGACGGGAAGGTTGGTGTCCTGATGACGCTGACCACGCCGGCCTGCCCCATCGGCCCCATGGTCACCGAACAACTACAGGAGACCATCCGCCTCATCCCCGGCGTAAGAGATGTCGACATCCAGTGGACCTTCGATCCGGCGTGGCATCCGGACATGATGTCCGAAGAAGCCAGGGCCGACCTCGGCATCGACTAAGTCCGCCCGCCCGGGCAGTGTAGCCGAGGTTTTTCCGGCTTCGGCAGGCGTCAGTCCCGTGCTGCTCTTGTGTACCGCCCCAGCGCCATCAGCGGGAAGTAGTTCCTGTACAGGTGGTACCTGATGTAGAAGTCGCCGGGGAAGCCCGTCCCCGTGAAATGCGGCTCGTTCCACTGGCCGTCCTCTTCCTGCGACTCCACGAGGTAGCGCACACCCCGCGCGACGGTCTCGGCCACGAGTCCGTCTCCCGCAGTCCGATCCACCGACAGTAGCCCCATCAGCCCCCATGCCGTCTGCGAGGCCGTGCTGGGGCCGCGGCCGGCCTCCGCGGCATCGTCATAGCTACCGCAGGTCTCGCCCCAACCGCCGTCCTCGTTTTGCCGGCCCGCCAGCCAGCTCGCCGCCCGTCGCACGTGGGGCCTCGACATGTCCACGCCGTTCGCGTGCAACGCCGGAAGCACTCCGCCCGTCCCGTAGGTGTAGTTCACGCCCCAGCGGCCGAACCAGCTGCCGTCCGGGCGCTGCTCTCGCCTCAAATAGCGCAGGCCGCGCCTCACGGCCTCTGAGCGGGCGCCGCCGAGCTCAGCCAGCGCTTCGATGACGTGTGCCGTCACGTCAGCGCTCGGCGGGTCGATCACCTCACCGAAGTCACAAAATGGGATCTCATTAACCAGGCGACGCGTGTTGTCTCGGTCGAACGCGCCCCAGCCTCCGTTGGCAGACTGCATGCCCAGCAGCCAGCGCTTACCCGACTCAATCGCCCGCTGCTTCCGCCCGGCCTCCGGCAGCGCCGTCCGTGACAGGGCGATGAGCACCTCTGCCGTGTCATCCGTATCCGGGTATATGTCGTTTTCGAACTCGAACGACCAGCCGCCGGGCTCCACGCCCCTGGCCTTCACCTGCCAGTCGCCGCCAGTCAGCACCTGTTCCCGCAGCAGCCAGCGGCCGGCCTGGACGATCGCCGGGTGGTCCGGCGACAGCCCGGAGTCCAGCAGGGCGATTACCGCCAGCGCCGTATCCCAGACCGGCGAGAGACAGGCCTGCGGGTTGAAGGTCTCCCCGTCCTGGATCGCCCACGCGCCCTCAAAGCCCTCGAGCCCGCGCCTCATCACTGGGTGGTCTGGCCCGTACCCACGCAGCTTCAACGCGATGAGCGAGTACACCCAGGGCGGCTGTATGCCGCCCCAGGAACCGTCCGCTTCCTGACGTGCCACGATCCATCGCTCAGCCGCCCTGTAGGCCGCTTCCCGCAACGGCCCAACCGCCACACGGTCGTACTTCCGGAGCAGGCCGTCCGCCGCGTGGAAAGCGCGCTTCCAGGAAAACGTTGACTTCGGTCTCGGGAGTGCGTAACCCGTCCCGGCTCTGCCCAACGGATACAACTCATCGATCCGCGCGTAATCAGGCACGGGACAAGCTGGCCGCTCCGATAGGATGATCAGCATGGGCACGATGGTCGCCCGCGCCCAGGACGCGAAGTCGTAGATGTTCAGGGGAAACCAGTGTGGCAGGAACATTAGCTCAGGGGGGAGCACCGGCACGCCGCGCCAGTCCCACTGCCCGAGCAGGGCGAGCCAGATCTTCGTGAAGACGCGCGTCTTCGGCACCCCACCGACGGAAAGCACCCACTGGCGGGCCTTCCGCATTCCCGGGTCATCCGGCGACACGCCCGCCAGTTTCAGCGCGAAATACGACTCCACCGTGGCGTTGATATCGGGAGGCCCGCTGAAGTAGATCGCCCACGTGCCGTCCGGCCGTTGCTCGCGAAGCAGAAACGTCGCAATCTTCCGCCACCGCTCTTCGTCCCGAACACCGAGGAAATGCGTGAGGAGCAGGTACTCGGCCGCCATGCAGACGTTCGTCTCCAGCTCCCCCACCCAGTACCCGTCCGGGTGCTGGGTCCGCAGGAAGTAGTCCTGAGAGCGCCGGACCGCTTCCGCCAGCCCTGGCTGCACCGAAAGGCGGGAGTCGGCGATCATCGCCGGGCGAAGTGCTCCGCCAGCGGCGGGAGCAGGCCGGCCATCAAGATCGTGAGGTTCGTGAACGCCGCGCGGCCTCGCTCAGACTGCGCGGCGATCATTGGCGCATCCTCCGGGTGCTTTCGAATGTAGTCCAGGAGCCGTTGTTGGTCGAAGTTGCCGTGCTCATCCACGGCCCCGGTCTTCAGGAGCCTGTCCTCGGCTGTGTCGGAGATGGTCCGGACACACAGGAACGGCACGTCGTGGCGCGCGGACACCTCACCGATCCAAAAGCTCTCCATTTCGACTATGTCATGCGCCTTCCAGGAGTGGTGTGCCGCCTTCTCGGCGGACCCCCACGCCGCCTCATCCACGGTGACGGAGCTGCCCCGCGAAACCGGCAGGCCGAGGCCTTTCGCGGCGGCCACGGCCACTTCCACCAGGCGCTCATCGGACAAGACCGTCTCCTGGCGTCCGCCGGCGCGGTGCGACTCGTGGTCTATGCGCTCGCAGACGACGACCTCGCCGGCAGCGATGTGCGGCGCCAGTCCGCCGGCCACGCCGACCGACAGCACGACCACGGGCGAGAGCCGTGCGATCACGGCCTCCGCTGCTGCGCGCGAACGCGGGCCAATTCCGGTCTGGCAGATCGTGATGTTTCGCGCCTCAGTCAGCGGATACCCGTGAAACTCGGATTCGCTGTATTCGCCAATCGAAGCCAGGCACGCAGCCACTTCTGGCCGCATCGCCGCGAAGACAGTGATCACTCGACGGCCACCTGCTCCTCTACCGGTGGAGTCTCCGGCGCCGCTTTCGCGCCGCCGATCCCCGGACGGAAGGCCCGCCACGCCAGTTCCACGAGCGCGGCTGGGCGGCTCATCGCCTGCTGGATGGGTGATCCCTCGTAACCACAGTGCATCATGCAGGTGTCACAGCGAGGGTCGCGCCCGAATCCGTACGCCGCCCAGTCGGTCGTCCCCATCAGCTCTGCGAACGATGCAGCATGGCCGTCCGCCAGCAGGTAGCACGGCTTCCGCCAGCCCGCCGGGGTGAACGTCGGAGTCGCCCACTGGGTACAGTCGTACTCTTTCTTGCCCATGAGGAAATCCAGGTACAGCGGGTTATTGTAGAAGCGGATACCTTCCGCACATCCGTCAAAGACCCGCCGGAAGAAAGACCTGGCCTCGTCCCGCTGCATGAAGATGTCGTGGTGCGCTACCTCGCGGTACTGGAACCCCGGCGCCACCATCATGCCCTCGACTCCCATCTCGTTCAGCATGGCGAAGAACCGGTGGTACTCCTCCGGCTTGTTGCCGCTGAAAAGGGTGGTGTTAGTGCACACGCGGTACCCGGCGGCACGGAAATCCCGGATCGCCTGCACCGCGACCTTGTACACGCCTGCTCGCTCGACCGCCGTGTCGTGCGTCTTCTCAAGCCCGTCCAGATGCACGACAAACGAGAAGTACGGCGAGGGCTTAATGATCTTCATCGCCTTCTTGTAAAGCAGCGCGTTGGTGCAGAGGTAGACGAAGCGTTTCTGCTTCACGATCTCCGCAACGATGTCACCGATTTGAGGGTGCATTAGCGGCTCGCCGCCGGCGATCGACACGACTGGGGGATCGCATTCCTCGACCGCCCGCAGGCATTCCTCGACTGTCAGGCGCCGGTCGATGATGGGCTCGTACTCTCGTATGCGGCCGCAGCCGGTGCACGTCAGGTTACAGGCCTCGAGCGGCTCCAGGATCATCGTCAGCGGGAAATGCCTTCGCCCCCGGACCCGTTGCTTGAACAGGTACCAGCCCAACTTCAGCGATAACCGTAGCGGTCTGCTAGCCATCGTTTGTCCCCGGCTAGAAATCCCGTTCGAGGAGAAAATCGGCCGTCTCCCGGAACTCGGCCACCCGCACCTCGTCCAGAGGCAACACCGCGATAAGGTCCAGCGCCTCCGACTTGTGCTTCTCGGCCTGCGCCACGCAGTATCCCTGCCCGTTTATGGCGTCCAGCGACCGCAGGATCACCGAGACATCTTCCTCGCTGAGATCATCGGCCGCGTAAGCGCGGTTGATGCAGGCCACAGCGGCATGGTCACCGCTGTTCAGGGCGTAGACGATGGGCAGGGACTTCTTACGACGGCGGATGTCCGCGGCGGGCCGCTTGCCGGTGCGCGTTTCGGCGCCCCAGATGCCAAGCATATCGTCGCGCACCTGGAAGGCCATTCCGAGCAGGCGTCCGGCCCGGCCAAACGTCTGCGCCGTCTCAGGATCGCCACCTCCAACCAGCGCGCCAACGGCCAGCGAGCCATCGAACAGGGCGCCGGTTTTCTTCCCAATCATGACCATGTAGTCGTCCAGCCCCACATCACTCGCCTGTTCGAATTCCAGGTCCATGACCTGGCCCTCGACCATCTCCAGCGTCCGCTCGTCCAGCAGGCGGGCCGCCTGGAGCGTGGTTTCGGGGGACAGGCCCTCATCGTGGAGGCGCAGGAGCGCCAGGCGGGCCAGCGCCAGGAGGGCGTCTCCGGCGTTAATCGCCTGCGCTTCGCCCCAGATCGACCACACGGTGGGACGGTGGTGGCGCTCTGTGTCCCGGTCCTGGATGTCGTCGTGAATGAGCGAAAAGTTGTGGACCAGCTCCAGCGCCGCCGCCGCGGGCACCGCCCGCCGCCAGTCTCCTCCCACCGCCTCGCAGGCCAGGAGCAGCAGCGATGGGCGCAGGCCCTTGCCCGCGCTGTCGGCCGGCCGGCCCTGCTCGTTCTCCCAACCCATGTGATAGCGGGTCATCCGTGTCAGCTGGGCGACGGAGTCCCGCTGCAGGAACGATTTCAGGAATGCGTCAACGTCCCGCCGGTAGCGGGCCAGGGGCAGGGGGACCTGCATCTACTCCCCTACGAGGTGCACGACGACCTCGCGGTCGCGTCCGTGATCCAGTTCGACGAGGAAGATGCGCTGCCACTGGCCGAATACGAGCTCGCCGTTGTGGATGGGCACAGACTCGCTGGCGCCCAGGAGCAGCTGCTGGCAGTGTGAATGCCCGTTTGGCCTCTCGCCGTTGGTCGAGAAGGCGTGGGCATGCCGGTTGTGGGCGTAGTCGACGCTGGCGGGCGCGATGCTCTCCAGCATCTTCTCCATATCGCAGATGAGGTGAGGCTCGGCCTCATTGATACGGATGGCCGCCGTAGTGTGCTTGCAGAATACAACTGCAAAGCCGTTGGTCAGGCCTGCACGTGACATCGCCTCGCGTACGTTTTCCGTTATATCGATGAACTGGGGTCCTCGTTCCGTCCGGATCGCGAACGTCTCCGACAGGAACTTCATGCAGGCCTCCTCTTTTCTAACGCGGATCGGCTTGGCCGATGCTACGCGAGCAGCGGCAGAGCCTTCCTCCCGACATAGGATAGTGACCGCGCGGCCCAGCGTAAAGATTGTGTCTGTAGCGTGGGGACGAACCCTGCCGTAGCTTACCATTGCCCCGCGCTGGAGGCCAGCGATCTAAGGTGCGCCTACCCCCATCCGTTCTTCCGCGCAACGACCCCTGGCGAGGACTGCCCGGGCGGCCAACCGGCCGCTGCGGACCGCGCTCTCCATCGTTGCCGGCCAGCCCGTCACGGTCCAGTCCCCAGCCACGACGAGGTTCCGTATCGGCGTCTCCTGGGGAAGGCGAGAAGCGGCCGCGCCGGGAACGGCGGAGAACGTGGCCTGCCGCTGCTTCACGACGAGGGCGCGGCTCAGTTCCGCCCCGCGGGCCACCGGGAACAGCGCGTCCATCTCCTTCCTGAACAGATCGACGATCTCCTGGGCCGGCCGGTCGATGAAGTCGTGCGCGCCACTCAAGGAGATGTCTATATACTGTCCGTCACCCTCCTGCCCCCAGAGCCGGGACTTGTTGAAGGCCCATTGCAGTGGAGTGTTCAGGAACGCCGCGAAAGCTCCACCCCAGATCCGCCGGTCGTACCACATGTGGACGTTGACGATGGGAGACCACGCCAGGCGCCGTGCCCGGGAGAAGAAAGGGGAGTCACTCGCCGCGGATGGAAGCGCCTCGAGGAGACAGTCCGGCGGCAGGGCCAGGACGTACGCATCGGCATTGACTTCCTCGCCCTCGAACAGCGCCCTCGTCACACCGGCGGCGTCTGTCTCCATCCGGTCGAGGCCGGCGTCCAGCCGGACGCGGCCGCCGCGATCCTCGATGTACCGGCCCGCAGCATCGCCGATGAGCCGCGTGAGGCCCATCTTCGCCCAGCCCACGTTGGCGCCCGTGCGCGAACGCAAGAAGGCCTCCTGGAACACCATGAGCCCCATGTCCGCGCTCACCCGCGAGATGTCGTCGTTCAACGTCGGCTGGATCACCAGGTTCCAGAGGCTGCGAATGGCGTGCTTGCTCTGGCGTTTCTCGCGCAGCCAGTCCTGCAGCGTAATGGAGTCCAGCTCGGGATGCGCCGACCGGTCGAGCGCCCTGATCTGCGTGAAGGCATAAGCGGCGAGAGTTTTTTCCTTCGGGGACAGCGGCTTGAAGCGCAGCAGCGAGGGGAGCAGGTGTAGCGGCGCCGGCAGGGGCGAGGACCGCAGCTCGCTGCGGCCCCAAACCTTGTCTATGACACGGACCCGAAGGTTCTTCTGAAGATGCGTGCGGCCACGCACTCCCAGCCGCTCCAGGAAAGCGATGTATTCAGTGCAGCAGCCGAGGAAGACGTGCTGGCCGTTGTCGACCTCCAGCCCGGTGCCCTCGTCGGTCCAGGAATAGGCACGTCCGCCCAGGAACGGCCGCTTCTCCAGCAGCGTTACGCGAACGCCCGCATCGGCGAGGTCGCAGGCGGCCGCAATCCCGGCGAGTCCCCCGCCTGCGACGACCGCGGTTGCGGGCCGAGTCAACCGGCCAGGCTCCGTACGACTTCCCGTCCGGCGAGCACCAGCTTGCGCGGCGTGCCAACGCTCAACCGCCGCCGGAACACCGCCGCTGGGTCCCGCTCGACGCCCGAAAGGACTCCTTCGTATATCCCGGTCATCACGCCAAGGCACGCCCGCGCTCGCCTGGGCAGGTACGGCAGGAGCCGACGGCCCTGCGCGAAGTACTTCCGTGCCCGCGCCGCCTGGAAGGCGACGAGGCCGCGGAAGGCCGGCGTCACCGCGCCCCCCAGCAGTTCCCGCTCCGAGTAGCCGAACGCCTCGATCTCATCCTGGGGCAGGTAAATACGGCCGCGTTCGCCGTCTTCGCGCATATCCCGAAGTATGTTCGTAAGTTGCAGTGCGATGCCAAGGTCGGCCGCGTGCGATCTCGCCGTCTCGCCGCCCTCGTATCCGAAGACCTCGATGGAGATGAGCCCAACAGTGGAGGCGACCCCGCGGCAGTAGGCCCTGAGGGACCCGAAGTCGGCGTGGCGTGTCCGCGTGAGGTCGACTGCTACGCCGTCCACCAGGTCCTGAAAGTACTGGTGCGGGATGTGAAAGCGCGCCGCAGCGTCTGCGAGGGCGTGGAACACGGGGCCGTCCGGCTCGCCGCGGAGGGCCGCCTCGAGGCGCGTCCGCTGCAGCGCCAGCAGGCGCCCTGCTTCCTCCGCGGGGCGGCCGCTATCGACGATGTCATCGCACTCCCGGGCGAAGGCGTACGCCGCGTAGATGGCGTGGCGCTGCTCCGGGGGCAGCAGGATGAAGCCGTAGTAGAAGTTGCGGGCCTCGCGTCTCGTGAGCGCGCGGCAGTACTCGTATGCGGTGTCGATCCCGTCCTTCATCGAGTCGCCCGTATGGGGAGCGGGAGGAGGCCGCGCAGCGCCAGCGCCGCCTTTCGAGGGTCCGATATCCGGGGCCGGGAGCTCAGTACGTCGTAGTTGGCCCGTTCGATGGCGTCGAGCACGGCCAGCCCGCCGAGCGAGAAGAGTTTGAGATCGAAGCGCAGATGCCCGGAAACGAGCGGCAGGAGTGCCAGCCCCTCCTGGAAGTAGTCTCGCGTCCGGGAGATCTGGAACTTGATGAGCCGCCGGAAGTTGCCGTTGTATTCTCTGCTCTTTAGGTCTTCTTCGGCGTACCCGAAGAACTCCATGTCCTCCTGCGGTATATAGATGCGACCCTTCCCAAGGTCCCGTGAGACGTCCTGCCAGAAGTTGGCGAGCTGGAGCGCTGTGCAGGTGGCGTCGGACAAGCGCCGGCGACGCTCGTCCTGGTAACTGAAGACGTAGAGGACGAGCTCCCCGACGGGGTTGGCCGAATACGAGCAGTATTCCAGCAGGGCGTCGAATGTGGCGTAACGTTGGGCGGCCTGGTCGCGGCGGTTGGCCTCGATAAGCCGCTGAAACGGCACGGGCGGAATGCGGAAGCGCTGGATCGTGCGCTGCAGGGCTATGAAACGCGGGTCCGACGGGGTTCCTTCGTAGCACGCCTTCAGTTCGCGCTCCCACTCATCGAG
>DASSZB010000088.1:0-2574 GCA_035702935.1 Dehalococcoidia bacterium | reverse complement strand
TGCAGCGGTCGACGGCGAAGCGGCAGCGGGGGCGGAACGGGCATCCGGCGTCCATGTGAACGAGGTCCGGTGGCATGCCTTCAATGGGGTCGAGCTTTTCCTTGCGCGTCTGGTCCAACCGTGGCACGGACTTGAGGAGGCCCAGCGTGTAAGGGTGCCGGGGCTGGTGGTACAGCTCGAGGGCCGAGGCCGTCTCCACCACGCGGCCGGCGTACATCACGTTCACGCGGTCCGCGTACCGGGCGACGACGCCCAGGTTGTGGGTAATGATAACGACGGCGGTGCCCAGCTCACGCGTCAGGCGCGTCAGCAACTCCAGGATCTGGGCCTGGATGGTGACGTCGAGCGCCGTGGTCGGCTCGTCGGCGAGAAGCAGCTTAGGGTTGCAGGAAAGCGCCATGGCGATCATCACGCGCTGGCGCATGCCGCCTGAGAACTGGTGGGGGTAGTCGTTGATGCGAGACTTGGCTTCCGGTATGCCGACCATGTCCGGCAGCTCGACGGCCCGCTGTACGGCCGCCTGCTTGTCCATCTTGAGGTGCAGCTCCAGGGTCTCCGTGAGCTGCCGGCCGATAGTGAGGACGGGATTCAGGGAAGTCATGGGCTCCTGGAAGATCATGCCGATCTTGTTGCCGCGGATGTGGCGGACCTCGTCCTCGTCCATCTTCAGGAGGTCTTCGCCCTCGAAGAAGATCTCGCCGCCGACGATCTTGCCCGGCGGGTGCGGGATCAGGCGCAAGACCGAGAGGGCGCTGACGCTCTTGCCGCAGCCGCTCTCGCCCACGAGGCCCAGGATCTCACCGGGCAGGATGTCCCAGGAAACCCCGTCGACAGCCTTCACCACGCCTTCTTCCGTGAAGAATTGGGTGCGCAGGTTTTTCACTTGCAGTAGTGGTTCGGCCAAGGAGCCCTCCCCTTCGCAGCGTTGCCGCCGCGCAGTCTCTTACCTGGTGGGGAAGCGGGGACTCGAACCCCGACGCCTTGCGGCACGTGATCCTAAGTCACGCTCGTCTGCCAATTCCGACACTTCCCCGGAGCTTACCTGGTGGGCCGCCCGGGACTCGAACCCGGAACCCGCTGATTAAGAGTCAGCTGCTCTACCAATTGAGCTAACGGCCCTCGATGGTTCCCTTTTCGCCAGGTTCGCGAAGTATACCATGTGCTTAATTTGCGTAGCAAATGAGCCGGTCGCTTCCCTGAAGTATTGCTGTGATCGAGACGCAGGGGTTGAGCACCTGCAAGATGTCCATTCGAATCGAGTTCATGATCCTGTAGTTGCTCAACCCCTACGGGCCCTGGCCGACCCGTTCACACAGTGCCCGCATCGTCGTACAATGAACCGGCGTGGGCGATTAGCTCAGTTGGCTAGAGCGCAGCGTTGACATCGCTGAGGTCAGTGGTTCAAGTCCACTATCGCCCACCATCTAATCAAATACCTTGGCGAAGACCGGGACGAGTAGCTGCGTGCCGGCGTCCAGAGAGGCCCTGCCGGTGCGAAGGGGCCCGCAACGAGCGCAGCGAAAACCACCCGCGAGCCGGCCGCCGAAGCCTGCGTCCCCCCGCCGAGGCTGGAAAGCCTCGGCTACGTGGAAGGATGGCGGGTTAGGCGGCCCCGGAGGCACCCGTTAGCGGCCGAACGAGTCCTTCCGGCTGGGGCGCGTCGCGACGCGCAGCTACGCGCCGGAAGGAGAATGTGGGTGGAACCACGGATTGCCCTCCGTCCCAGTGACGGCGGGCGTTTTTGATTTCAGAGGGTCAGATGGGTCAAAGGGTCAAAGGATCAGAAGGGTTCACGATGTTCGCGCTGCGGGCGTGGCTGTGGTTCGTGCCTATCGGCATGATCATCGCCTCAGCCGTCTTCTCCGTAGTCGCTGCGCTGGACGAGCGCTGGGGGCTGCTGGCGGTGATGGTCGTGATGGGGGTGTTCGGCCTGGGGTTGCTGCTGGTGCACCTGTACCTGATGTACCGCTTTGGCAGGTGACAGGTGATAGGTGTCGGGTGTCAGAAATGAGGGATGCATGAGCGATCGAGGTGATCTAACGAAAGAAGACCGCCTACACCGAATGCGGCACTCCGCCGCGCACGTGATGGCGGAGGCCGTGCTGGAGATGTTCCCGGAAGCGAAGCTGGGCATCGGCCCGCCGATCGAGTCGGGGTTCTACTACGACTTCGAGCTGCCGCGCGCCCTCTCGACGGAGGACCTGCCGGTGATCGAGGAGAAGATGCGCGCCCGGATCGAGTCGGACGTGCCCTTCGAACCGGACCAGATCTCGAAGGACGAGGCGCGCAAGGTGTTCGCCGACCAGCCGTACAAGCTGGAGCTGATCCAGGAGATAGCAGACGCGAACGTGGGCCTCTACCGGCAGGGGAAGTTCATGGACCTGTGCCAGGGCCCGCACGTCTCGCGCACGGGCGAGGTGCCGGCGTTCAAGCTGATGAGCGTGGCCGGCGCCTACTGGCGGGGCAACGAGAAGAACCCGATGCTCCAGCGCATCTACGGGGCGCTCTTCGACACGAAGGAAGAACTGGACCAGTACCTCGAGCAGATCGAAGAGGCGGCGCGAAGGGACCACC
>DASSZB010000064.1:0-2688 GCA_035702935.1 Dehalococcoidia bacterium | reverse complement strand
ATTCCTTCACCCCTCCGGCCTTTGCCGCCCCCGATCTTGTCCAGACGGCCCTGGCGCTCGCCTCCAGCGTCCCGCCGGGCAGCGCCCTCACGTATGACCCGGCCTACGGTTTCGGCTGGACCGACAGCCGCGGCTGGCAGGTCTATTTTGGATCCACCTCCAGGGACATGCCCCTCAAATTGCGTGTGTATCAATCGCTGGTGGACTCGCTGGCCGGCCGCGGGGTGAGTCCCGCCTTCATCAGCGTGGTCCACGCAGACGCTCCATACTATCGGATGGAACAGTAATGGAAGAGATTCTGGTCGGCATCGACGTTGGCACAACCAAGGTTTGCACGCTGGTTGGGCGGGTGGAGGAAGAGAGAAACATCCGCATCCTCGGCGTGGGCATCGAACCATCGGACGGCATCCGCAAGGGCGTGATCGTTGACCTTGGCGTCGCCTCGCAGGCCATCGCCCGCTCGGTGGAGAAGGCCGAGCACACCTCCGGCCTGGAGGTGACGAGCGCCCTTGTCAGCCTGGCCGGCGCGCACGTTTCCTCGGTCAACAGCCGCGGCGCGATCGCCGTCCCACACGGCGTGATCGATGCCGTCGACGTGGCGCGCGCCCTCGACCAGGCGCGGGCTGTCGCCATCCCGCACGACCGCGAGATCGTGCACGCCATCCAGCGCGGCTTCAGCGTGGACGGGCAGGAGGGTATCCGCTCCCCCATCGGCATGCATGGCTACCGGCTGGAGGTGGAAGCGCACATCATCACCGCCGCAGCAGCCACCGTGGACAACCTGCGCCAGTGCGTGGGCGCGGCCGGCGTGGAGATTGACCAGTTCGTGCTCAACCCGCTCGCCTCCGCCGAGGTCGTCCTCACCGAGCAGGAGCGTGAGATGGGCGCAGCCGTGTGCGACATCGGCGGCGGCACGACCGACCTGGCCATCTACGTCGACGGCGACGTCTGGCACACCATGGTGCTGGCGGTCGGCGGGAACCATCTTACCCAGGACATCGCTCACGGCCTGCGGCTGCCCATGGCCCAGGCAGAAGAAGTCAAAAAGCAGCAGGGACACGCCGTCCGCAGCGAGGTGGGAGCGGATGAGTACTTCAGCATCCGACCCTTCGGCGAGGATCATCCGGTGCAGATCAACCGCCAGGACCTGGCGCACATCATCGAGGCCCGCACCGAGGAGATCTTCAACCTCATCTTGCAGGAGATCAAGCGCTCCGGCTACGACGGGCTGCTGCCTGCGGGAGTGGTGTTGACCGGCGGCACTTCCGCGCTGCCCGGCATCCAGCGGGTGGCAAGCGATGTGCTCCGCATGCCCGTCCGCACCGCTGCACCTGAAAATCTGATCGGGCTGGTGGAGAAACTGAACTCCCCCGCCTATTCCACCAGCGTTGGCCTGCTGCAGTGGGCGCTCACCATGCACGGCCAGGACCTGGCTACAGGAGGCACGCGCCGCGACCGGCGCAGGCAGAAAGGAGAGGGTACAGTGAACTTGGATGGCATCAAGACCTGGCTCAGGAGGCTGCTGCCATGAATGACCAGAAAATGACCAGAAAAGTAGCCCAAAAGAGTCACTCAATAGGCTTTTAAATTTCCGTCATCTCATTTAAGATTGGCAAAGAGTTGCCAGGAGGAACCCATGGATCCAACCCGCAAACATAACATGCAAGTCGAGGCCTTCGCTCGTATCAAGGTCATTGGCGTGGGCGGCGGCGGCCAGAACGCCGTCAACCGCATGCTGGACGAGGGCATCCAGGGCGTCGAATTTATTGCCTGCAACACCGACGCCCAGGCGCTGACCCTCTCCAAGTCCCCCGTTCGGGTACGCCTCGGCGATAAGCTCACCCGCGGCCTCGGCGCGGGCGGCGACCCGGAGGTCGGCCGCAAGGCTGCCGAAGAGTCCGCCGACGAGCTCTATAACGTGCTCAAGGGCGCCGATATGGTCTTCGTCACCGCCGGCATGGGCGGCGGGACCGGCACCGGCGCTGCTCCCGTCGTCGCCCAGGTCGCCAAGGAGTCGGGCGCCCTGACGATCGGCGTCGTGACCCGCCCCTTCACCTTCGAGGGCGGCCGCCGCATGACCGCCGCGGAAGCCGGCATCGCCAAGATGAGGGAGCACGCGCACACGTTGATCTCCATCCCCAACGACCGCCTGCTCCAGATCGCTGACAAGAAGTCCAGCCTGCAGAACGCCTTCCGCCTGGCGGATGACGTCCTGCACCAGGGCATCGCCGGCATCTCCGAGCTCATCACCATCCCCGGTCTCATCAACCTGGACTTCGCAGACGTGCGCGCCATCATGTCCGAGGGCGGCGCTGCCTTGATGGCCGTCGGGCGCGGCACGGGCGATGAGCGCGCCAAGAATGCGGCCGAGCAGGCCATCTCCAGCCAGCTCCTCGACATCACCATCGACGGCGCCCGGGGCGTGCTCTTCAACGTCACCGGCGGCCCGGACCTGACCCTCTTCGAGGTCAACCAGGCGGCCGCCATCATCCGCGAGACCGCTCACCCGGACGTCAACATGATCTTTGGCGCCGTCATCGACCCCGAGATGGGCGACGAGATCCGGGTGACCGTCATCGCCACCGGCTTCGAGCGCTCCGGTGTCCCGCGACGCGCCCTCGAGCGCCTGACCACCCGCAACGAGAAACCCTCCTACCATGCGGCCGGATCGGCGGCCCCGGCGAACTT
>DASSZB010000049.1:0-7527 GCA_035702935.1 Dehalococcoidia bacterium | reverse complement strand
CGAGGCACTCCCACAGGATCTGTGCGCCGGTCTGTTTCATGGTCACCCCGTCACCGCTCCGGCGGACGCCGACGACACGAGCCGCGCGTACTTCGCCATGACGCCCGTTTCGAACCGCGGCGGAGGGGGGGCCCAGTCGGCCAGCCGGCCGAGCACCTCCGCGGGGGCGAGGTCCACGTGAATGTCGCGCGACGCGACGTCGAGCGTGATCGTGTCGCCGTCGCGGAGCGCGGCGATCGGCCCGCCGACCGCGGCCTCGGGCGCGGCGTGGCCAACCATGAGCCCCTGGGTGGCGCCGGAGAAGCGCCCGTCCGTGATCAGGGCGACGTCCTCGCCGAGCCCCTGGCCGGCGATAGCCGCCGTCACGGCCAGCATTTCGCGCATCCCGGGACCGCCCACGGGCCCCTCATAGCGAATCACCACCACATCCCCCCGCTTGATTTCCCGGCGGGAGACGGCCTGGAAGCACGCCTCTTCGCTGTCGAAGACGCGCGCCGGACCGCTGTGCGTGGACTTGTGGACGCCGCCAACCTTCATGACCGCGCCTTCCGGGGCCAGGTTGCCCTTGAAGACGACCATGGTGCCCGTGGACTCCAGCGGGCTGTCGATCGCGTGGATGACCTGGCGCTCGTCGGCCTCGAACTGCATGCCCGTAAGGTTCTCGGCGACGGTGTAGCCCGTGACGGTCATGCAGTCGCCGTGGATGAGTCCGCTGTCCAGGAGTTCTTTCATGATGCGGGGGACGCCGCCGGCGCGGTGCAGGTCACTTTGCACAAAGCGCCCACCCGGTCGCATGTCCGCGACGTGCGGCACGCGGCGGGCGATGCTGTCGAAGTCGTCCAGGGTCACCTCGATGCCGGCCTCGTGGGCCAGGGCCGGCAGGTGCAGGCAGGCATTGGTGGACCCGCCGATGGCGACGACCATCGTGATGGCGTTCTCAAACGCCTTGCGGGTGAGGATGTCCCGAGGCTTGATGTCTTGCTCGAGAAGTTTGACCACGCGGCTTCCGGCCCAGCGCATCAATTCCATGCGCGCGGGATCCGCCGCCGGCGTGCTGGCGCTGTAGGGAAGGGCGATGCCCAGCGCTTCGGAAGCGCAGGCCATGGTGTTCGCGGTGTACATGCCGCCGCAGGAGCCCTCGCCGGGACAGGCGACAGCCTCCAGTTCGCGCAGGTCGCTCTCGGTCATGGTCTCGGCCTCGACAGCGCCGACACCCTCGAAGACGTCCTGGATGGTGACATCCTTGCCCCGCCACTGGCCGGGCATGATCGTGCCGCCGTAGACGAACACCGATGGCACGTTCAGGCGGGCCATGGCCATCATGGTGCCGGGGATGCTCTTGTCGCAGCCGGCGATGCCGACGAGGGCGTCGTAACCGTGGGCGAAGACCATCAGTTCGATTGAGTCGGCGATCACCTCGCGGCTGACGAGGGAGGCTTTCATGCCTTCGTAGCCCATGGAGATACCATCGGTGACGGCGATGGTGGTGAACTCGCGAGGTGTCCCGCCGCCCGCCTTGACGCCCTGCTTTGACCAGGCGGCGAGCCGGTTGAGATGCACGTTGCACGGGGTCGCCTCATTCCAGGAGCTGCCGACGCCGACGATGGGCTTGCTGATGTCTTCGTCGGTGAGCCCCATGGCCCGGAGGTACGCGCGGGCGGGCGCCCGGGCGTACCCCGCCCGATACACTGTATCGCTAGGGGCCGGCTCCCGGGTCGTCACTGTGCGGCTTTCCGTGTCCGTCATTCCGCGTCCTTCCGCTGCATTGTCGTACAAAACAAAAACGCCCGCGTGAAGGGTCCCCGGTGTTTCGAGGAGGTACCACCCTTCTTCTCGCGAGCGCTGTCCTGATCTCGGAGCTCTCTGCGCTGTAACGGGCGTACCCGGGCGAGGCCTACTGGGTCCTCCAGGGGAAGGACTGTTCTCCCTGCCGGCTCCGGAGCGAGTTCCGCGCCTGCACCCCGCCGGGCTTACACCATTCCCCGGTTCGCTAGGGGGAGGAGAGGCGCATACTACTCTCCATCGCAGCCTGTGCTTCGCCCGCCCCGCGGACAGGCGTCAGCAATGTGGAAAAGATTGTATGTGCGCAGGCGCCGGGAAGTCAAGGGTAGTTGCTCGGGCAAACGGGCAACCGTGACCCGCTCTGCATAAAATGCGCTGGATATTCATCAGACTTCGTGGAAACTTCCGTCACAATTCGTTGACCCGCTCGTCCTATTATGGTTAAGTGAGGCCACGGCGAGCAGATACCCTCCGTCTTACTGCGGCGGAATTAACGGAGGAAGAAACCCATGGAGGAAGCGGCCCTCGCGCTTATCCTCGACAAGTGCCTGGCGGCACTCAGCGAAGGCAGCACGCCGGAGGCTGCTGCTGACCGCTATCCTTCTCACAAGCAGGCGCTGCTGCCTCTGCTCGAGGTCGCAGATATGCTGTCAGAGAACGCCGGCCTGGCCCGGGAGGAACTGACTCCGGAACTGCGGCGTCTCAAGATTCGGCTAATCGAGTCGCCGTAACCACCACCAGAACCGGGGCGCGTTGAGGGCGAGGGAGTCCCTCGCCCCTACGTCTGGGCCTGATTACGCCGGTGAGCGCGCCGGGGATGCGTGGTCGTGGATATGGCCTTCCCTGGCGTGCTCTTCAGTTTCCTGGCGCTGACTGTAGTCGTGGCTATGGGTCATCATGCTGTGGTTGTGGTCGTGGGTATGCCAGTACGTACGGTGCTGCCAGTCCGTCAGCACGCCGCCGTGGTGATGAGACACGTGGTAATGGTCGTGCGTATGGAGGACGGCATCGTGGGTGTGCTCCGGCTCCGTGCCTTCGCCCTGGGTATATTGCACAGTCCGTTGAGTCATTGGCTATCTCCTGTCTAGGCCGGTGTCTCTGCCGGAACGTGGACGGCGGCGCAGTTCGCACAGCAGTAGATCTTGCCGTCCCTCTCCACCATCGTGTCGTGATACACGATCCGAACGCCGCAATGGGCGCACACCGCGTGTGGCATGATCAACCTCCTTTGGCTCAACCCAAGCATCTTCGACGGCACCGGGT
Organism: Dehalococcoidia bacterium; assembly: GCA_035702935.1. GTDB lineage: Bacteria > Chloroflexota > Dehalococcoidia > SM23-28-2 > RBG-16-64-32 > DASSZB01. The sequence goes on along the minus strand of DASSZB010000049.1, from coordinate 4,482 downwards.
TGCAAAGGAATAAATTGTTATGGCGTTACGGTGTCAGGATGGTGGCGGGGCACACCTCCACCGTTGACAGGCGCCCCTAACGGGCATAGCGTGTCCCCATGCCCGGAATGAACCGCGACGCGATACAGGAACTCTTTGACTACACAGGCTGGGCCTGGAACGCGATCACCAAGGCCATCGCCGATGCGGGCGCGGACACCCTGACGCGACCGGCGCCGGGCTCCGGCTGGCCGGCGTTCCGCGATTGCCTGGGGCACATTGTTCTCGCCTACCAGCGCTGGTGCAGCGGCCTCCCGCAGCGGAAGACGCTGGGGATGGACCGCTTCGATGCGAGCGCGATCGCCACGTTCGAGGAGCTAGAGGTCTATCGAGCGGAGGCGCGCGAGGAGTTCAAGTCGTTCCTGGACTCGCTCTCGGACGTAGAGTTGGCGAGGATACAGGAGTTCGACATCGATGGGGACACCATCCGTTACTCCTACGCGGAGTTGATGACACACCTGCTCCTGCACGAGCGCGGCCACCACGGGGACATGTCCACGCTGTTCTACCAGCTGGGGATGGAGATGCCGATGTCGGAATACCGTTTTCACCTCGGCCGCTTCGACTACGATTGACAGGCCCGGGCGCTTCTCGATATAATTCCCACTAATCAGACCGACAAAGTCGAGTTCCCGCGCGTTCCCGGCGCTGGAAGGGACGAGAGCCATGGTCGCTGAACCCGAAATCCGAGCCCACCCAAAGGTACCCGCTGACCTGAAACCGGGGCGCGTATTCGTCACTCTCGACGAAGAGATCGACAACTTCGAGGCAGAGACGCGGCGCTACCGCGGCGACCCGGAGGCCAACGAAGAAGAGTTCGTCCCCTTCCGCCTGCGCATGGGCACCTACGGCCAGCGCCAGATGGATACCCAGATGATGCGCATCAAGCTGCCCTACGGCGGCGTTGACGCGGATCAGATGGACGTCCTCGGCGACATTGCGGAGAAATACTCCGGGCTCCGCCGGGGCCACATCACCACCCGCGAGAACATCCAGTTCCACTTCGTCAACCTGGACAGCGCCGGTACCGTCATGCGGATGCTGGCAGGCGTCGGCCTGACGACACGCGAGGCCTGCGGGCACACTGTCCGCAACGTGACGGGCTGCCCCTACGCCGGCATCTCTGACCACGAGCTGTTCGACGTGACGCCGTACCTGGCCGCTTACGCCCGGAACATGATCCGCAATCCCATCTGCCAGAATATGCCCCGCAAGATCAAGACGGCGTTCTCCTGCGGGCCGATCGACTGCGCGGGCACACCGTTCCACGACATCGGGTTCATAGCCCAGGTCCGGAACGAGGGCGGCAAGGAGGTCCGCGGCTTCACTCTCGTGATCGGCGGCGGCACCTCGACGATGCCTCGCGCGGCCGACGTCCTGTACGAATTCGTGACAGCGGACGACGGCCGTTACATTCGCGCGGCCGAGGCCGCGCTCAAGGTCTTCGATAAAGAGGGCGGCCTGCCCATGTTCCTGCGCAAGAACATGAACAAGGCACGCGTCAAGTTCCTCGTCCAGAAGCTGGGCATCGAGGAGTTCCGGCGCCAGGTCGAGGAAGAACTGGCCGAGCCCTGGGCCTGGGAGCCCCTGGACATGACCGCGCTCATGCAGCTCGTGCCCGAGGGCCCCACGCCGGGCGAAGCCCCGAACGGCCACCGGCCGCTGCCGGACTTCGACCGCTGGGTGCAGACGAACGTCGTCAAGCAGCGCCAGCCGGGGTACGTGGCGGTGACGGTGACCGTCCCCCTCGGCAACCTCAGCCCGGAGCAGTTCCGCGGTCTGGGCGCGCTCATGCGCCGTTTCTCCGGCGGCAACGCCCGCACGCAGCAGAACCAGAACCTGGTTCTGCGCTGGGTGCGAGAAGAGGCGCTGCCCGCACTCCACGCCGGGTTGAAGGCGATGGACCTCGGCGATTCCGACGCCGGTCTGCTCTCCGACCCCGTGGCCTGCCCGGGCACGGACTCCTGCAAGATGGGCATCACGTCATCGCAGGGCGTCTCCGGCGCGATCCGCGAGGCGATCCTCTCGTGGGGCATCGACGACCCACTCGTCGACCAGATCCATGTGAAGGCAAGCGGCTGCCCCAACGGTTGTGGCCAGCACCACCTGGCGGCGATCGGACTGCAGGGCTCGTCGTTCGCGGCGAACGGCGCTACCATCCCGTGCTTCGACATCTTCCTGGGCGGCGGCAACTACATCGGAGGCCGCAAGTTCGGCACCCGCGTGGCCCGCGTCCCTTCGAAGCGCGCGCCGGAGGCGATCAAGAAAATCATCGACCACTACCGCGAGAACCGCAGCGGCGAGGAAGATTTCGTCGCTTTTGTCGACCGTCTGGGCCCCAAGAGCTTCGACCCGCTGCTGGACGAGTTCAAGGAAGTAGGCCCTATCCACGAGGACATCGGGGTGTACATGGACTGGGGCAAGGAAGAGCTCTTCCAGGTCATTCGCGGCGAGGGCGAATGTTCGGTGTAAGTGACAGGTGTCAGGTGACAGGTGTTAGTGGCGGCGCAGGGGCGGGCCAAACCCGCCCGACGGGGCAATGTAGCGGAAGGCTTTAGCCTTCCACAGGGCGGGAAGAGAAGCAATCGGTAACCAAAACCATGGAGGTACGGAACAGGTGAAGGAAGCGACACAGTACACAGCGGCAGACGTCGAAGAGCTGAACCGCCAGCTTGGGGGCAAGTCAGCCGATGAGATCGTGCGCTGGGCGGGCGAGACGTTCGGGACGGAGATCAAGTTCGCGAACAGCTTTGGCGCCGAGGACGTCGCGCTGATGGACATCATCGCGAAGACAGCGCCCCAGATCAGCGTCTTCACACTTGATACGGGCCGTCTTAATGACGAAACGTATCAGGTCATGGAGGCGACACGCTTCCGCTACGAGAACATGCCGATCCAGGTCATGTTCCCGGACAGCGCGAAGGTCGAGGCACTGACCCGCGAGAAGGGCTTCTTCTCCTTCCGCGACAGCGTCGAGCTCCGCAAGGAGTGCTGCGCGATACGCAAGGTGCAGCCGCTGAAGCGCGCGCTGGCCGACGCCCGCGCCTGGATGACGGGCCTCCGCCGCGACCAGTCCGTCACCCGCACGGACACCCCCGCCATCGAGTGGGACGAGGGGAACGCGATGGTCAAGGTCAACCCGATCATCGAGTGGTCGAACGACGATGTCTGGGCGTACATCAAGGCCAACAACATCCCCTATAACAAGCTTCACGACAAGAACTACCCGAGCATCGGCTGCGCTCCCTGCACCCGGGCCATCAAGCCGGGGGAGGACATCCGCGCCGGACGCTGGTGGTGGGAGAACCCTGAGTTCAAGGAGTGTGGCCTGCACGAATAGGCCCTACCGCGAAGGTTGAATCGACGGGCCACGGGCGGGTAATCCCGTGGCCCGTTTGTTAACAAGGGACATGGAACGGGGAACACGGAACACGGATTAGGAGAGAGATGACGGGGAAGAACGGCGGCCAGACGGCCCGTATGGGACAGCCACTGAAAGAACTGCTCGTGACGGGTTCGGAGGCGGAAGCGCTGCGAGAGACGGCGCGGGGCCTGCGGACCGTCCGCCTCAACGCCCGCTCGCTGTCCGACCTGGAACTCCTGGCCATCGGCGGCTATTCGCCCCTGGACGGATTCATGACCCGTGCCGACTACCTGGGCGCCGTCAACGACATGCATCTTACCAGCGGCGAGGCCTGGGCTATGCCCATTACGCTCGCCGTCTCCGACGCCGACGCGGCGGCGCTGAAGGAGGGCGACGAGGTGGCGCTGGTGGACGAAACGGGCCGCGCCATGGCCGTCCTCGAGATCCGCGAGAAGTTCCTCTACGACAAGGCCATCGAGGCCCGCAACGTGTTCCGCACGGAGGAGGAGGCGCACCCGGGCGTTGCCGCCCTCTACGCCCAGGGCCCCGTGCTGCTGGGCGGCCCGGTACGCGCCTTCGAGGCACCGCCGCACGGGGACTTCGGTGACTACCGCCTGACCCCCGCGCAGACACGCGCTGAGTTCGAGCGCCGAGGCTGGAAGTCCGTCGTCGGCTTCCAGACCCGCAACCCTGTGCACCGGGCGCACGAGTACATCCAGAAGTGCGCCCTGGAGATCGTCGACGGCCTGCTGCTGCACCCGCTGGTGGGGGAGACGAAGGGCGATGACATTCCGGCCGACATCCGCATGCGCTGCTACGAGGTGCTGCTGCAGAACTACTTCCCGGCGGACCGCGTACTCCTCTCGGTGAACCCGGCGGCCATGCGCTACGCCGGGCCGCGTGAAGCGATCTTCCACGCCCTCGTCCGCCGCAACTTCGGCTGCACCCACTTCATCGTGGGCAGAGACCACGCCGGCGTCGGCAGCTACTACGGGACCTTCGACGCCCAGATGATCTTCGCCGAGTTCGCTCCGGGCGAGCTGGGTATCACCCCGCTCATGTTCGACCACACATTCTTT
>DASSZB010000416.1:0-2675 GCA_035702935.1 Dehalococcoidia bacterium | reverse complement strand
CCTGCCTCTCGCCCTCGTTAACCGCCAAACTCAGCCTCTCCTTCGTTCGCCTGCGAGGTTAGCTGACGGGTTCGGCAGGAAGGAGTCCGCCTACTCGCCTGTGGCGAGATTCACCCCGGTTGTTGGTTCCCCCGCTCCTCCCGCTCTTCACGGAAGGATTAGGCGTCTGCGATTGTAAATCCCTGCCGCTCCAGCAGGGCCTTCCACTTATTGTCAACGCAGCCCGCACACCAAAAGTTACGCCGCCTCGACCAAGACTCATCCGGGACACAACCCACCGACCTGCGCCGTGGACCATCGAAAATGCCCCCCAATACGCCTTGACAAATACCTGAAAGTGAACCATCATTCACGCAACTGAATGAACAGTCATTCACTGGAGGACATGTGGCACGGGTAACTGACGCTCACATCGAAGCCCGCAAATCCCAGATCCTCGATGCCGCCTGGACCTGCTTCGCGCGCACCGGCTACCACCGCACCACCATGCAGGACATCGCCTCCGAGGCGGGCATCTCCGCCGGCGCCATCTACCACTACTTCGAGGGCAAAGAGGCCGTCCTCGCCGCCATCAACCAGCGCAGCCAGGAGGTGGGCCGTAACTTGGTGGCCTCTGCCGCCGCCGGCGACGGCGACCCCATCCGGAGCATCGCCGTTATCGGTGCCGCTATGATGCGCTTCTTCCATGACCCCGAGTTCGAGACCATCGCCCGTATCAACATGGAAATCTGGCCCGAGATCCTGCGTAATGACCGCGTCCGGAGCGCCGTCGGCCAGGAAATACGCTTCTGGCGCGAAACGGTCACCGGGATCATAACGGAGGCGCAGGACCGCGGCGACCTGCGGGCGGACGTGAATGCACAAGCGCTGGCGCAGATCATGATGTGCGCCTGGGAAGGCATGCGCCATTACCGCACCGTGGACCAGGGCTTCGGCCCCGAAGCCCTGGTGGAGCTATTCCGGTCGCTGTTGAGCGAGAAGGCGGCAGCGCGGCGGATCTTCGACGAGGTAGTCACAGTCACCCCCATCGGCATCCCGCACGCCATGCCCACGCCCCGGGCCGACAGCCGCCGCCGCGTCAATAAGGCGGGAAAGTGACTCATGTCACAGTTTCCGCAATGCCCCGGCGCTAAATTGCTTCCAGCCTCTGTGACGCCGGTCACAGGGGCGGGCGCGGGCCAGGCGCCGGATTTGGCGGCACCGGTGAAGGAGATTGCCCATGTGTGCCCTGTCGCTCGAAGCGAGTAGGATGAGGAGCGCTGTGTCCCACGAACGAACCTCCTCCGATCCCATCATCACGGTCGAGAACCTGACGAAGCGTTACGGCCAGCTCGTCGCCGTCGACGGCATCTCCTTCGCCGTCTACCCCGGCGAAACGTTCGGAATGCTCGGCCCCAACGGCGCCGGCAAGACTACCACCCTCGAGATGATCGAGGGCCTGCGCCAGCCCGACGCCGGCCGCATCACCTTCATGGGCCTCGACGCCGTCCGCGACCGCAAGACGGTGCAGGAGCGCATCGGCGTCCAGCTCCAATCGCAGGCGCTCTGGCCCGAGCTCACGGTGGAGGAGACGCTCAAGGTCTTCCAGTCACTCTTCAAGAAACGGACGGCCGTCGAGCAACTCCTGGAGCGGTTCTCCCTCCTCGATAAGCGAAACGCCCGGGTCAAAGGCCTCTCCGGCGGCCAGCGCCAGCGGCTGTCCATCGCCACGGCCCTCGTCAACGATCCCGACCTCGTCTTCCTCGACGAGCCCACCACCGGCCTTGACCCCCAGGCCCGCCACGGCTTCTGGGACCTCATCCGCGAGATGCAGCAGGAGGGGAAGACCGTCGTCGTCACCACCCACTACATGGAGGAGGCGGAGGCGCTCTGCGACCGCGTCGCCATCATGGACCACGGCCACATCATGGCCCTGGACACGCCCCGCCGCCTCGTCCAGGCCCACGCCTCCGAGAGCACGATCGAATTTGGCGCCGCCGAGGACGCTGACCACACCCCGCTCGCTCACCTCCCCGGTGTCAGCGACCTCCGCTCCGAGGACGGCACGCTCCTTCTCTTCACCAACGACGTCTCGGCTACCCTCAATTCCCTCGTGCGCATGGCCGACGAGAAGGAGATGCCCATCCGCAGCCTCAACGTCCGCTCGGCCACGCTCGAGGACGTCTTCATCACCCTGACGGGCAGGAGGCTTCGGGACTGATGGGCTTCCGAACCTTTACCCGCCTTGCCCACGCCCAGGCGCTCATGTTGTGGCGAAATACGACCTTCTGGCTGATCAGCATCTTCATCGCCGTGCTCTCGATGCTCGTCTTCGGCTGGCTCTTCAAGCCTGAGGCACGCACCTTCGAGCTGGCTGTCGTGGACGAGGACGGCACCCAGTCATCGCAGCAGCTGACCGAAGCCTTCGCGGGCGTGGACAATATCGAGTACGAGCATGGCGACCGCGAAGAAGAGTTGGCCGCGCTGGAGGACGGCGACCGCGGCGCCGTCGTCATCATCCCTCAGGGGTTCTCCGAGGCGCTCGACTCATCGGATGCCAACATCGAGGTCTACTACGACAACTCCGACCTCATCCGTATCGGCTACGTTACCAGCACCGTCGAGGCCACTGTCCAGGCCTTCAACGAGAGCTTCGGCGGCGCCAGGGCCGCCGTCGCCATCAACGCCGCCGCCAT
>DASSZB010000391.1:0-3273 GCA_035702935.1 Dehalococcoidia bacterium | reverse complement strand
TCCCAGAGGCGGCCGAATGGGCGCCGCTGTGCGAAGGCTGCACCAAGCGAGAAAACTGCGACTCCCGAAAGTTCGTGCTTCTCTGCGAGTCCTGCGCGACGGCGCTGCGCCTGCGCGGCCGGAAGGTGGACGAGGAAGGGTTCATGAACGCGCTGCTGGAGGAATGCCGGCGCGGGCTCGAGGAGACGCTGGATTACATGGCCGACTACTGGCGCGAGGACCTGGACATCGATCCGGAGGAAATGGACAAACGGCTTGAGGAGGTCGACGCCGACCTCTTCGATGAAGAGAACAACTGGCGCCGCTACCTGGAGGAGCAGTATCTCAAGATTCACCACTGGTTCCGCGAACGCCGCGTGGCCATAGCCAATCCCGGCTGGCGCTCCGAATACGTCGAGGACATCATCGCCCTCGGCTACCCGACCCTACTGGGCGACTAAACCGAATAGCGACCTCCACCCAGAGATCATGTTTGCCGGTCCCGGCAGACCGGCAGGAAGGAGACATGGTTGACTACGACGCAGGCTATTGACCAGCAGAAGGCGGAAGCCTTCGCCGCGCAGATGGCGAACATCCTCAACGGCGGCTGCCTGGCCATGATGACGAGCGTTGGCCACAGGACCGGGCTCTTCAACAAGATGGCGTCCCTGCCCCCATCCACCAGCGAGCAGATATCCGGCGCGGCCGGGCTCAACGAGCGGTATGTTCGCGAGTGGCTCGGCGCCATGGCATCAGCCGGCATCGTGGAGTATGACCCGGCTGGCCGCACGTTCCGTCTCCCGGCTGAGCACGCGGCATCCCTAACGGAAGCAGCCGGCCCGGCCAATATGGCCACGATGATGCAGTTCTTCGCGCTCTTCGGACAGACAGAGGACGACCTGGTGGAGTGCTTCCGCAGGGGCGGTGGCGTTCCCTACTCCCGGTTTACCAAGTTCCAGCAGTTGATGGCTGAGGAGAGCGCGCAGGTGGTGGACGCCACTCTTATCCAGACTACACTACCCCTCATTCCCGGAATGGTCGCCCGCCTGGAATCCGGGATCGACGTGCTCGACGTGGGCTGCGGCAAGGGCCACGCAATCAACGTCATGGCCAGGACGTACCCCAACAGCCGCTTCACCGGTTACGACTTCTCGGAAGAAGGCATAGCTGCCGGGATGGCGGAGGCTAGGGAAATGGGCCTCGCCAACGCCCGCTTCGTGAAGAAGGACGTCGCGACGATCGAGGAGCGAGCGGCCTTCGACTTCATCACGGCGTTCGACTCGATCCACGACCAAGCGCAGCCACGAAGAGTGTTGAAGGGGATCTCCGATGCTCTGCGGCCCGACGGCGCATTTCTCATGGTGGACATCGCAGCTTCCAGCAACCTTCACGAGAACCTGGAGCACCCCCTGGCGCCGATGCTCTACTCCGTATCCACGATGCACTGCATGACGGTCTCGCTGGCCCTTGGGGGGGAGGGGCTCGGCACCGTGTGGGGGGAGCAGTTGGCAATGGAACTGCTGAAGGACGCCGGGTTCACGGCCATAGACGTGAAGAGTGTCGAGGGCGACATCATGAACGCCTACTATATCTGCACCAAGGGATAACGCGCGGAAGTTTCCGGTAGTCTTGCAGGCGCCTCGCTTTCCGGGGCGCCTGTTCCGCGTCCGGCGTATCTCGAAAGAAACCCGGACGATGGAATATACTCCCTGCGAGCCTTTTGCCCTCGGAAGGATGGAACAACATGTTATTCCATAGCCCATGGTTTAGCCTGGAGCCCTACCCCGACATCTCGCTGCCGGACCTTCTCGCCCCCGCGGCTGAGGCGCATCGGGACCGGCCCGCCCTTATCAACGTAGATGGCACCACCCACACATTTGGTCACACCTGGCAGGCGTGCAGGCGGTTGGGACGCTTCCTCCAGGACAACGGGATCGAAAAAGGCGACCGCGTGGCCATCCTGTCGGCGAACGCCCCGGAGTATTTCGTCGCGTTCTACGGGACCCTTTTCGCCGGCGGCGTCGTCACCACCCTGAACCCCCTCTACAAGGAGCGCGAGGTCCTGCACCAGCTAGAGGACAGCGGCGCCAGGGCCATCTTTGCAATGGGCGCGCTATCCCCTATCGTGCAGGCCGTCCGCGATCACCTGCCCGGCCTCAAGTACGCGTACAACATCGAAGACGTGTGGTCCATGGCGGCCGACTCTTCGCCCGACCCTCGCCCGGTGGATATCAAATCGAGGGAGGACTTGGCTGCCCTACCCTACTCCTCCGGCACAACGGGGCTGCCGAAGGGTGTTATGTTAACTCACGCCAACCTTGTGGCGAACGTTCGCCAGACGATGACGACCGGGATTTCCAGCGGATACGCCACTTACTTGGACTTCCTGCCCTTCTACCACATCTACGGAATGATCGTGCTAATGGCCTGCGGCTTCGCCAGCGGTATTCCGCAGGTGATCATGCCGCGGTTCGACCCCGCGCTCTGCCTGGAGCTGATCCAGCGGTACAAGGTCACCAACCTCTTTGCCGTGCCGCCCGCGCTCCTCGCGCTCTCGCACTTCACGGATGCCGACAAGTATGACATTTCGAGCCTATCGAAGATCATGAGCGGCGCTGCTCCGCTGCCACCCGAGGTGGCGCGCGCTGCCGCCGCGCGGCTGAAGACGACAGTCCTGCAGGGCTATGGCATGACCGAGACGAGCCCCGTCACCAACGTGAACCCGATCAACCGTATCAAGGACGCCACAGTCGGTCCCCCCATCGCGGACACCGTCGAGAAAGTCGTCTCCCTGGAGGATGGCAGTGAGTTGGGCGCCGGCGAGATCGGCGAGCTGCTAACCTTTGGGCCCCAGGTCATGAAAGGCTACTGGAACGCCCCGGAGGCGACCGCCGAGACGCTGCCAGGCGGCGGATGGATCCGCACCGGCGACATCGTCTCCATGGATGAAGAGGGTTATGTCACGATCCTCGACCGCAAGAAGGAGATGATCAAGTACAAGGGCTACCAGGTAGCCCCTGCCGAACTGGAGGCACTGCTCCTGGAGCACCCGGCCGTGATGGACTCGGCGGTGATTCCGAAGCGCGACGTGGAGTCGGGCGAGGTGCCGAAGGCGTTCGTGCTCCTGCGACAGGGGCAGCAGGCGAGCGCCGAAGAACTCATGCGCTTCGTGGAGGAGCGCGTGGCGCCCTACAAGAAGGTGCGTGAGATCGAGTTCGTGGAGGCGATCCCGAAGACGCCTTCAGGGAAGATCCTGCGTCGCGAGCTGATCGAGCAGGAACGAGCGAAGTCGAG
>DASSZB010000203.1:0-3232 GCA_035702935.1 Dehalococcoidia bacterium | reverse complement strand
ACAGGGCGTTCACGTTCCCCGTCACCAACCTCGGCTTCATCGGCGAGGACAGACTGAACACCCTGTACAACCAGTCGGCTGCTGCCCTCGTGGTCTCCCTCACCAACTGCTCGCTGCTCCCGCTGGAGATCATGGCTACTGGTTGCCCGGTCGTAGTTACGGCCGGGGAGAACAACGAGAAGATCCTGCCGCCGGATTCGGCCATCTTCGCTCTAGCCTCGCCGCACCACTTGGCGAAGGCGCTGGAACAGGCCGTGAAGCACCCCCCTAAGCAGGAAGACCTCATCGCCGCGGCGCATCAGTTCAGCTGGGAGGCGGAGACGGCGCGGGTGGAAGCGATCCTCAAGCGTATCGCCCTGGCGCGCGCCGGTTCCTAACATTCGCATGGTGAGCAGGGAGCACCCGGACATCCGGCGTGGTGGCGATGCCACAGTGGCGGACGACCCGTTGGCCCAAACCCTGCCAGCAGAGAAGAAGGCTCCCAGGGCGTCCCTCGTTATCCTCACCAAGAACGGCGGTCCTCGTTTCCGTACTGTCATCGAGCGCATCCAGGCCCAAGTCGTGCCCTTCGACTATGAGGTATTGGTGGTCGACTCCGGCTCCACGGACGGATCGGATGAGGCGGCCGTTGCGGCGGGCTGGAGGGTTATTCGCATCCCGCCAACCGATTTCCGGTTTGGTCCAACGCGTGATTTCGCATTTAGCCACGCCCACGGAGACCTGATAGTTACCATTTCCCAGGACGTCGTCCCCCTGTCTGATAACTGGCTGGAGGTCATGTGTCGCCCTTTCGAAAAGGAAGGCGCCGACGCCGTCCAGATGTGGGCGGTGCTTCCCGAACCGGTCACGTTCTTCTGGGAAAAGGCCGGGCTCTTCTACTACACCCGCGAGATCCGGCGATGGCTGCGGCAGTATGGCATCGGCCTGTCGTGCCACTGCCTCGCTGTCCGGCGCGAGGTGTGGCAAAGGTACGGTTTTGGTGAGGCGCTGATGTCTGAGGACAAGGTTCTCCAGGCAAGGATGGCGCAGGGGAACTGCAAGGTGGTTGTTGTGCCCGAACTGATGGTGGAGCACTACCTGGAGCACGGCGTCATCCGCCTGGCCAAGCGCTGCATGAACGAGGGCATGGGTTGGCGATTTGTAGACGTCCGTTACAGCCTGCGCGACGCCATCCTGGATCTCGCCTCGCCTCGCATCTGGCGCTGCTACGTCCTGGGCCTCCTGCGGCTGCAGATGCGACGGCCTTCGGAGTTCCTTTACCCCTTCCTCCGCCCCACCTGCCTCTGGATCGGCAACAGGTTTATCGGCGGGTACGTGCGGTAGATTCTGAGCAGCACATGGCCGCCTCCCCAATTTCCGTAGTCATCCGCACTCGCAATGAGGGCCGGGACCTCCGCTCCGTGCTGGACGGCATCGCCGCCCAGGACTGGGACGGAGGCGTGGACGTTATTGTGGTCGACTCGGGCTCTACTGACGATACGCTCCAGATCGCCCAGGCGGGTGGGGCGCGGGTTATCTCAATCGAGCCCGAGGAGTTCTCCTTCGGACGCGCGCTTAACGTGGGGATTGGCGCTTCGACCGGCGAACTCATCTCGATCTTGAACGGGCACACGCCCCCGGTGGGCCGTACACTCTTCTCCAGCTTCGCGCAGCACTTCGTGGACGCGCAGGTGGCAGGCGTCGGCGGACGAGAAGGGCCGACACGCTGGTGCAACCCCTGCGAGGCCCACGACCGGGACGACTATTACACCTTGGAGCCGGTCCCGGGGCGCCTGGTCTTCTCCAACGGCAATTCCATGGTCCGCCGCTCAGTCTGGGAGCAGTTCCCGTTCGACGAAGACCTTCCAGGTACCGAGGACATCGAGTGGGCGCTACGCGTGATGGCCGCGGGACTCGAAGTGCGATACGAGCCGCGTGCGGAGGTGGTTCACTGCCACTCGGCCTCGCCTCGCTACGTCTACAAACGGTTCTACCGGGAAGAACTCTGGCTGGTGAAGTCGGGCACGCGGACGCCAATGCGGATTCGCGGCACCGCGAAGTGCTTCCTTAAAAGCTGCGCCCGGGACGCCCTTTACGCGATGCGCAGGCGAATGAACCCGCTATGGTTGCCGTATATCCCGGTCTACCGGGGAGCGCAGACACTGGGCGCCCTCCGAGCGGGCCGCCGCGTCCTACGGGAATCGTGAAAAGTCTAGGGTTGACACGTCGTTCTTCTCAAGCAGACGCGCGAAAGGCTCCGCAGTCACCTCGCTCCTCCGACCCCGTTTGCCGAGCCTGCGCCGGGTTGTGGATTGACCCTAGGCCGACACGCCTGCCTAAGTGCGCAGGATTGCCCTTCGTAAGTCCACCAGGCGTCTAGACAGCATGCGATAGCTCCGACGCCCCGCTCAGGTATTCCTCTACGATCGCCCGCGGCGTTCCCTCTGTGACGTGGTGTCCAGAGTCGATCAGTAGCGCCCGGTCGCAGAAGTCCAGTATCACGTCAACGCCGTGGCTTACCAGCACGATGGTCACGCCGTTTCTCTGGAACTCGCGCATCTTCGCGAGGCATTTCTCCCGGAATGGCGCATCCCCCACGGCCAGCACCTCGTCAACCAGCAGAATGTCAGGGGAGCTATGCACAGCAACCGAGAAGCCAAGCCGCATGTACATCCCGGATGAATATCGCTTGACTGGCGTGTCGATGAAGTCCCACAGCTCGGCGAAATCAACGATCGCTTGGTACTGCTCCTTTATCTGGCGCGACGACATACCGAGAATCGAGGCGTTCAGATGGATGTTCTCCCGGCCTGTCAGGTCGGGATGGAAGCCGGCTCCTAGCTCGATGAGGGGGGAAACGTTCCCATAGACGCGGACCTCGCCTGATGTGGGCGCCATCACGCCGGCGATGAGCTTCAGGATGGTGCTCTTACCGCTCCCGTTGCGGCCGACGATGCCCAGCGTCTCGCCCTGCGCCACGCTAAAGCTCACATCGCGAAGGGCGTAGAACGGTTCAGAGAACCCATGTCCCTTGAACAAGAGCGGGACGAATTCCCGCAGTGTGCGACCCTCTGTCAGCTGAAAGCGCTTGCTGACGTTCAGCAGCTCGATCTCGGCTTGATCAGATGCTGTCTGCAAACGACGGCTCCATCTTCTTGAACAAGTAATATCCGATCAGGAAGGTTGCAACCGCAATGACCAACCCCACCAGAGTCTTTTCCAGGGCGGGTACCTGACCGTACAGGATGACTCG
>DASSZB010000146.1:0-5729 GCA_035702935.1 Dehalococcoidia bacterium | reverse complement strand
CCGGGGGCGAGCCGCCGCCCGCGGACCCGAAGACGCCGGGCAAGCCCTGAGGGAACGGCCCGACGTGACTCAGACCGCACCGCCGGAACCGCCGCCTGAGACCCCGGAGGAAGAGCCGGGCGAGAAGCTCCTCACGCTCTTCGAGCACCTCCAGGAGCTCCGGCGCCGGGTGACCATCTCCGCGCTGACGGTTGTGCTCGGCCTGGCCATAACCGCCTACTTCGGCGAGGACATCATCGATTTGCTGAAGGAGCCGGCCGAGAAGCGCGTCGACAACTTCCAGCCCCAGTTCATCGAGCCCTTCGAGCTATTCGTCACGTACTTCCGGGTAGCGCTGCTCGGCGGACTGATCTTTGCGATGCCGATGATCGTCTACCAGACCCTGGGGTTCGTCGCCCCCGGACTGAAGCCCGGGGAGCGACGCTGGCTCTACGGCACGGTGGTGGGCGCGACGGCACTGTTCCTGGCGGGAGTGGCTTTTGCCTATTTCATCGCCCTCCCTCCAGCGCTTGATTTCCTGCTGAACTTCGGGAACGGCGACCTGGCTCAGCCCAACATCCGCATCGGGAGTTACATCGACTTCGTGACGCGGCTTTTGTTCTGGACCGGGGTGTCCTTCCAGACGCCGATCGTTGTCATGTTCCTGGCGCGGATCGGGCTCGTGCGGGCCGGGCAACTGGTCCGCTGGTGGAGGCTGGCAGTTGTGGGCGCCTTCGTGATCGCCGCCATCGTTACGCCGACCATCGATCCGGTCACTCAGTCGCTGGTCGCGGGGCCGATCATCGTGCTCTATTTCGTGGGGATCGTCCTGGCGCTTTTCGTCCAGCCAAAACGGGAACCCCAAGAATAGCGCATGAGTGTTAGCGAATTGACCCGCTTCAGGGCCCGCGCTATTATCTGTTCAAAGTGACTGGATTCCAGGACCTCTACACGCGCATCTCCGGTTGCACGGCATGCGACCTCTGCCGGCGGCGCACCCACGCCGTGCCAGGTGATGGTCTGGAAAACGCCGAGATCATGCTCGTCGGCGAAGGCCCGGGCTTTCACGAGGACCAGCAGGCGCGCCCGTTTGTGGGTCCGGCCGGCAAGTTCCTCGACGAGTTGCTCGCTTCGATCGGGTACAAACGGAGCGACGTTTACATCACTAACGTTGTCAAATGCCGACCGCCCGAGAACCGCGACCCTCTGCCCAACGAGATCGAGGCCTGCCGTGGATTCCTGGAGGAGCAGATCGCGCGAATCAGGCCCAGGGTAATAGTCACCCTGGGCCGCTACTCGCTGGCCTGGTTTTTCCCCCGGGATACGATCAGCAAGGTGCACGGTCATGTCCGGGAGCGCGATGGTCGCGTCTTCGTTCACATGTACCACCCGGCAGCGGCCCTCCACGCCGGCGGACTGCGCAAGGTGATCCAGGACGAGTTCCAGCGCATACCGACGGCCCTCGAACGCGCCCGACGCTCCGATCAACCCGTATCAGTCGCCGTGGAGTCCGCGGCGGAGCAGATGCGCCTGTTCTGACAGACCGATGAACGACGCACTGCGGATAGTCCCTCTCGGAGGGCTCGGCGAGATCGGCAAGAACATGATGGCCTTCGAGCACGGCGATGACATCATCATCGTCGACGCAGGCCTTATGTTCCCCGAGGAAGAGATGCTGGGTGTCGACCTCGTTATCCCGGATGTCACTTATGTCGAGGAGCGCGTTCATAAGCTTCGCGGCATTCTCATCACCCACGGACACGAGGACCACACCGGCGCCCTGCCGTACATCCTGCCCAAACTTCGGCTGCCGAACGGCAAGCTCCCGCCGGTCTACTGCACCCGTCTCACGCACGGACTCATAGACGTTAAGCTCCGGGAACACAAGCTCGCCAAGCAGTCTGATGTGCGCATTGTCCGGCCTGGCGAGCGGGTAAAGCTGGGCCGCTTCAACGTGGAGTTCGTGCACATCACGCACAGCATCCCGGACTCCACCTGCCTGGCGATCCAGACGCCATTGGGAATGGTCTTCCATACGGGAGACTTCAAGTTCGACCACACACCGGTGATGGGCGACGCGCCCGACCTCTCTCGCATCGCCGAGCTGGGCCGCCAGGGTGTCCTGCTCCTGCTTTCGGACTCCACATACGCGGATACGCCCGGCTACACGCCGTCAGAGGTAACGATCGCCGACACGCTCGACCGCATCATGTCCGAAGCGCCGGGGCGCGTCATTGTGGCGACCTTCGCCTCGCTGATCGCCCGCGTCCAGCAGGTGATAGACGCCGCCGTAAAGAACGACCGGCGGGTCTTCGTCACCGGCCGCAGCATGATGGACAACGTGCAGATGGCGATCGAGCAGGGGTATCTCGATGCCCCACCGAACATCATGGCCTCGCTGGACAAGATGAAGAAGCTCCCGGACGAGAAGGTCGCCATTATAACGACAGGCGCCCAGGGCGAGCCCACCTCCGCCCTGGTGCGGATGGCCAACCGCGACCATCGCCACATCGAGATCAAGGCCGGCGACACGGTGGTGTTCTCGTCCTCGGCAATCCCGGGGAACGAGCTGCTCATCAACCGGACGATCGACAACCTGTACCGGCTGGGCGCGCACGTGCTGTTCAGCCGCATCGCCAATGTGCACGTGCGGGGGCATGCGGCCCAGGAGGAACTGAAGCTGATGCTGGGGCTGGTAAAGCCGCAGTACTTTGTCCCTGTCCACGGCGAGTACCGGCACCTCTGGATGCACAGGGAAATAGCCAAGTCCATGGGCGTGGAGGAGGAAAACGCCTTCCTCCTGGAAGATGGCGACATCCTGGAGATAGACAAGCGCACTGCCCGCGTTGCCGGCCGCACGTCCGCCGACTTCGTGTACGTAGACGGCATCGCCGTGGGCGTGGACCGTATCGTCCTCCGCGACCGGAAGCACCTGGCCGGCGACGGTGTGATCGTGGCAATTGTGACCATGGACAAGCACACGGGTAAACCAATCGGGCGGCCGGACGTTGTATCAAGGGGATTTATCGAGGCTGAAATGTCGGACGGCCTGATGGAAAAGGCACGTGATGTGATCATCGACGCCCTGCGGGGCGCCGAGCATATAGCCGACCGCAGCGACTTCAGCACGCGGGTACATGATGCGCTTTCGCGGTTCATGTATGACGAGACCCGCAGCCGGCCCATGATTCTGCCCGTGAGCGTGGAGGTCTAGTCCGGCCGGATGACGCTGAAGACAAAGCCAAAACAACGACCCGCGGCGAAGCGGGCCACGAGTTACCGGCCGCGGACCACATCGGCCCCGCGGAAACGCTCCTCGCGTAAGTCGTCCCTCAACCTGAGAGGCGCCATCAAGACACCGCAGACCGTGTGGCTGGCCGGCGGTGCATTCGCGGCCACCGCGATCTTCGTCGTGCTTGCGGCACCCCTACTGGTCGATGGGTTCGAGGCGCTCCTGCGCACTTTCGGGCTGGGCCTGGCGTTGCTCGCCGCGGCAATAGCGGTCGACGCGCGCATTGCCCTGAGCCGGCCGGCGACCGACCAGAGGTTCGTGCGGTTGATGGCCGGCGGGCACATGCTGGGGCTATTCGCGTTCGGCGCTGCGGCGCTGTTCAAACCCGAATGGGAAGTGGGCGACGTCCTCTTCCGGGAGGTGAGCACCGGGGGTAACTTCGGGCGCCTTCTCCTGGGCAGTCCCCTCGCAGTGGTGGGCTGGCTGGCGGCGGGCTGCGGCGGGCTGGGGTTGGTGTGGCCGAAGAGCGCGCGCGCTGCCTGGGCGCTGGCCTGCGCCGGGGGCCGCCTTGTTCAGTCCATGAACATCCCACAGAACGCCTGGGAAGGCATCCGCGCATTCTTCACCAGCCTGTTGCCGAAGTCCGAGGAGGGTAACGACCGTCTCCTGGAAGAGCCCTACGTTCCCCAGTGGGACGAGGAGTGGGCGGAGACCCTGCAGCCCGAACTGGAAGAAGAGGAGGCGCCGGCCCTTGGGGCCGCGACGCCGGAGGACGGCGAACCGATCTTCCTGACCAGCGAGCCCGTCACGGAGCAGGGGCCCTACCAGCGGGAGCTGCCGATGGGGCGCCCCGCCGGCCGCGGCTGGG
This sequence comes from Dehalococcoidia bacterium, assembly GCA_035702935.1. Lineage (GTDB taxonomy): Bacteria > Chloroflexota > Dehalococcoidia > SM23-28-2 > RBG-16-64-32 > DASSZB01. The sequence goes on along the minus strand of DASSZB010000146.1, from coordinate 1,650 downwards.
AGCTACCGCCGTATGACCTGCTGGCGGAGGCGGCCGAAATCGAGATCCGGCCGGTGGACAACGAGGCCCGCTCGCAACTCATCGTCGAGACGCTCGCCTCGTTCGGCGTCGACGCCCGCGTGGCCTCAATCAACCAGGGACCGACCGTGACCCAGTTCGGCGTGGAACCGGGATGGGAGACCAAGACGCGCGCCGTGCCCGTGCGTGACGAGCGCGGCAAGCAGGTGTTTGACGCCAACGGCCGGCCGGCGATGCGCACCGAGGTGATCTCCCGAACACGAGTGCGCGTGAACAAGATCACAGCCCTGGCGAACGACCTGGCTCTGGCCCTGGCAGCGCCCAGCATCCGCATCGAGGCGCCCGTACCCGGCAAGCCGATTATCGGCATCGAAGTGCCGAACACGACGACATCGCTCGTCGCCATCCGCAGCGTCATTGAAAGTACAGCCTTCCAGAAGTCCAACCTGCGCACGAAACTGGCGATCGCCCTGGGCAAAGGCGTCTCCGGAGAGCCGATAGCGGCCGACCTCGGGAAGATGCCGCACCTGCTGATCGCCGGCGCCACCGGCAGCGGGAAGAGCGTCTGCATCAACTCCATCATCGCGTCGCTCCTGCTGCATAACACGCCGGAGGATTTGCGGCTGGTGCTGATCGACCCCAAGCGCGTGGAGATGACGACGTTCGCCCATATCCCGCACCTGGCCTTTTCCAAGATCATCACGGACCCGGAGGAAGTGGTCGGGACGCTGCAGGCGGTGATCCACGAGATGGACAGTCGCTACCGGCGGTTCGCGGAGGTCGGCGTCCGCAACATTGAAGCCTACAACAAAAGCCCGCGGGCATCGCACAAACTGCCCTACTGGGTGATGATCATCGACGAGCTGGCGGACCTGATGATGGCCGCGCCCTACGAGGTGGAGCGTCAGATCTGCCGCCTCGCGCAGCTGGCGCGGGCCACCGGCATTCACCTGGTGGTCGCCACGCAGCGGCCATCTGTCGACGTCATCACGGGGCTGATCAAGGCTAACTTTCCGACTCGCATCGCCTTCGCCGTCTCCTCCCAGGTGGACTCCCGCACGATCATCGACGGCGCCGGCGCCGAGAAACTGCTGGGCCGCGGCGACATGCTGTTCATGCCGACCGATGCCTCCAAACCCAAGCGCATCCAGGGCTCGTACGTCTCCGACGCGGAGATTGAGCGGGTGGTGGCGTGGTGGGACAACGACCGCTTCCGCCACCTGGTGCCGGACAAGATGGACCACCTGCTGGAAGAGGCGCACACCGAAGAGGAAGAAAAGGCCGCGGAGGAAGACCCGCTGTTCGAGGCGGCGCGGGACCTGGCGCATGAGCACTCGCGGGTCTCGACGTCCCTGCTACAACGGCGGTTGCACATCGGGTATCCGCGCGCCGCGCGCCTCATCGATCTGCTCGAAGAGTCAGGGATCGTTGGACCCGCAGAGGCAGGGCACTCCCGCGAAGTGCTCTCGGCGAACGGGGACTTCGAAGGGCCCAACGATGGCTCGAGGGACCGCTTCGAATAGCCCGGTCGGAGTTTCCAATTTGAAACGTGCGGGTGCTTGACAACACATGCGACTGTGCTATGTTGAAAGTGATCTTTGAGGACTGGAGGTTAAGGTGTATGAGACTCCA
>DASSZB010000122.1:0-2708 GCA_035702935.1 Dehalococcoidia bacterium | reverse complement strand
ATGGGCTTAGTCAAGAGGGAAAACCAGGATAAGGTCTTCTTCATACATCGCTCGCATCATGTTTCGCGGGCGCAGACGCGAAACACCCATTCACCCGGGCGCATGCCGACAATGGAGCGCCGTCGCCAACCCGGCGCAGATGGCCACGAGCGAAACGTGTGGACCCTCTGAATCCCACGTCACTGCCGTCACTGCCTTGCTCTCCGGGAACTCGCCTGCTCGCGGGGCCCCAGCGGCTCCTAGTGCTTCGCTGACACGTTGGCCGCGTCAGGCGCCGGCTCTCTCAGAGCCGCCCCTTCGGCGCCGGCCACGACGGCTTCAGCCATCCCGTCATGCGGCACGTGTCCGGTCGCACCCATCACCCCCATCAGCGACGGGACGTTCAGTGAATCGGCCAGCCCCGACGGCACGACCATGAGCGAGCCCCGCTTGACGATGCTCTCGTAGAGCATGTTCATCGCGCGCAGGTTCATGGCTGCAGGATGGTCGCGGTAGGCGTCGGCAGCCTCGACGAACTTGTGGGCGATCTCGGTTTCCGCGGTACCCAGGATGATGCGCGCCTGCCGCTCCCGTTCCGCCTGCGCCTGGCGCGACATGGCGTCCTCGAGGGCCGCGGGGATGATCACGTCGCGGATCTCGACCGACTGCACATGGATCCCCCAGTTCACCATCTTCTGCTCCAGCGCCACCTTGAGGCCCTGTCCGAGCTCCACCCGGGACTGGATGAGCTCGGCGAGGTCGTGCTTGCCGATAGCGTCCCGCAGCGCGGTCTGCGCCGAGAGAATGACCGCCTCGTCGTAGTCCTGGACCTCCAGCGCCGCGCGCTCGGCGTCGCGCACGATCCAGAATGCGATGGCGTCGACGTTGACGGGCACGGTGTCGCGGGTGAGGCACGATTCGGCACCGAACGCGGCGGTCCGGATGCGCTGATCGATTGTGTAGGCTACCCGGTCGAAGACCGGCACGATGCCGAAGTACCCGGGGCCTCGCAGGCCACGGTAACGGCCGAGGCGCAGAACCACCGCCTTCTCCCACTGGTCGGTGTACTTGATCGAGGCGGCGAGCAGCACGCCCAACGCCAGGCCCGCCACCGCCGCCAGCGGCGGAGCGATACCGGCGAGGAACAGTCCCCCCGCCAGCCCAGCCGCACCCACCAGACCGGCGGCGAGCGCGGCGAACGAGTACCGGGTGTCGTTTGGCCTATTTCTGGTCATGTCCATCACCTCGTGGAAAGTAGAGTCTGCCGTCGTTCTACCAGCGGTCGCATTACCGTTTCCGGACGGGCCGGACCTCCTCGTACCGCGTGCGGGTGGCACGCGGGCGAACGGCCCGCGCGGCGGGCGGCTGTTCCAGATAGGGACTCCGCACCTCGCCCAGCTCGATCGGAAGCGCCACCCGGACCAGGACCGTCAGGACGAAGAGACCCATCGCCCAGATACCGGCCGTCACGCACAGCTCGACCCAGGTGGGCGTGTATTCGACGATTTCTCCAAGGGGCGAGGGAATGAAGCCCGGGATCACCAGCCCGATCCCCTTCTCGATCCAGATGCCGATGAAGAGCACGGCGCAGGCCGGCATCAGCCAGTGCGGGTTGCGCCGCAACGGGTGGATCATCAGGGCGACCGTCGCCAGGACATTGAGCACGATTGCCGTCCAGATCCACGGCACCAGCGCGCTGTGCTCGCCGAGCCCGAGAAAGAGATACCTGGCGTTGATGCCATGGTGCGTAGGCCAGTAGAACTTGTAGAAGAGCTCCGAGATGAGCATCACGAGGTTGATCTGCGCCGCGACCGTCGTGATCAGCGCGAGCTTGGTGAAGGCGCCGTCGGCAATCTCGTACTTCGTCTCCCGCCGGATGAACCAGAGGAGAACGATCACGAACGCCGGGCCGGCGGTGAAGGCGGACGCCAGGAACCGGGGACCGAGCAGCGCCGTATTCCAGAACGGCCGGGCCGGCAGGCCCGCCAGGAGGAACGCCGTCACCAGGTGAATGCTCACCGCCCACATCACGGCGATGTACATGAAGGGGAGGTATTTCCTCTTGTCCGGTGTACGGCCGGTGTAGTGGCTGTACAGGATATAGAACGGGATGATGAGGTTGAGCGTCAGGTAGCCGTTCAGCACGACCACGTCCCAGGCGAGGAGCGAGCGCGGCCAGTTCAGAAACCCGATGCCGGGAATGAGGTGCCACCCGCCCAGCGGGTTGCCGATATCCACGACCACGAACGAAAGGCACATGACCAACGCGGCCACCGCCACGGCTTCCGCCATCAGGACCGCATGGCCGAAGTCGACGTCCTCCAGGATATACGCCGGGAGCACCAGCATCAGGGCAGCCGCGGCCAGGCCGACGAGGAACGTGAAGTTCGAGATGTACAGCCCCCAGCTCACATGGTCGCTCATTCCCGTGACGCCCAAGCCATAGCGCAGCTGGACGGAGTACGCATAGGCGCCGACCAGGATGATCAGCGTCAGGCTGCCCATCCAGAGGTGATAGCGCCGGCCCCCGGAGGTGGCTGAGTGAAGTGCGCTCAGCAGGAATGGCTTGAGGTGCACGGTCGCCTCAGTCGGTGAAGTACCAGAAGCGCGGCTCGGTGTTCAGGTCTTCCTTCAGCCGGAAGACGCTCTTGTTCGCGAGCACCCAACGAATCTCCGAATCGGGATCCAGCAGGTTTCCGAAGACTCGCGCCCCAGTAGGACATGCCTCG
>DASSZB010000019.1:0-7943 GCA_035702935.1 Dehalococcoidia bacterium | reverse complement strand
CCGGCGAGAGGTTCCTGCGACACTGGCTATAGAGGACAAACGAATGGGATCGAGGCACGAAATGAATGCGACGCTCAGGTTGGGCTGGGTGATGACGATAGTAGCTACGGCCCTGGCGGCCATCGCCGCTGGAAGCCCCCTTTTCGCGTAAGTTCGATGCGCCTCACCCTGGTAGAGAGTTCAGTTTCCTGACCAATCGCATGCGCCTCCTAGCTTTCCTCGCAGCCGCCGCCCTGATCTTGACCGTCAGCGTCGCTTTCGGTGGCCGGCCAGAGCACACCGAAGCGAACATCGCTCAAACTTCTGCCATCTCTGATTGCGCCCAGTCAATGGACGCTGCTGTCCAGGGAGGGCACTGTTCGCAGTCCTCCCTGGATGGCACCCCCGGAATGACCGTCAGTCACGTGGTTCTGGCCGAAGCCTGCGCCGGCGCCGATCTGCACATCGTGCGCTACGTCCTGGACGCCAACAGCGTGTCCGCCCCGCTTGTCGCCACCTACTGCGGCTAGCTACGCCCACTGGGCCGAGAACCCGGCCATCGCTTGACGATAACGCTCTCTTTGTGCGCCTTCCCGCCCGAGTTATCGACATTTCTTACAAATTCCCCTTGACACCCCAATTTTATTGGGATATGTATGGGTTACCAGATCTAGGGTAATCATCCAAGAAAGGGGGGGTTATGAAGTCCCGATTGCTGCACCTCTCCTTCTCCTTGCTGATCGTCGGTGCTGTGGTGGTTACAGCCGCCGCGCCCTACATCCGTTAGGGGACAGGAAACCGGACGCAAGATAGGTCGCCCCCAACAGATAAAAGTTCTGCTCAAGTGAGCGCCCGAAGGCGCCTTCACTTCCCGATGGCGGGATTCCGCCTGGGAGTGGTGGCGCTTCTTGCATTATTAGTCCAGGTCATCGCCATCCGTGCACCACTGGGCGATGACGACCTCCCGCGCCGCATCCTCCTCGTAACCTCATACGTCCTCCTGTTCGTCTTCGTCCTCTCCAACGTGCGGCGGCCGGGCATTGCGGTCCTCGGCGCCGGCCTACTCCTCAACTTCATCGCCATACTCGCCAACGGCGGCCTCATGGCCATCACCCCGGAGACTGTGCTTAAGACCGGCGAATTGCCGGATGACGCCGTGATCGGCCAATGGCTGCCGGGGTCCAAGGACATCCTGCTGGAGCGCGAGGATGTGCACCTGTGGGCCATGACCGATCGCCTGACCTGGGATCCCGTCTCGTCGGTCTTCCGCGCCTTTAGCATCGGCGATGTCGTGATCCTGACGGGGCTGGTCCTGGCCGTGGTCGAACTGCTGGCGCCGCGGTTCGTCGGGAGCAAATTCTCCAGCGGACTGGGACAGAACCGGGAAGGGTCGCCCTAACGTAATAGTAGCGTAATAAACATAACGGATGTACGTCATTGGCGCGGTGATGAAATCACGTTTGGGTATTTTTACGAACGCTTGGGCCATCGCCTTGAATTAAGGATTCGATAAGCATATAGTGGGCGCGTCACGGAAGCGCTGTCTTTTCTAAGAAAGCGACCGGCGCACGAAGCTCGAAAGGAGACACAGATGAGCTTGGTCAAGCACTGGCGCCTCGTCCTCCTCAGTCTGTTTGCGATTGTGGCGTTAGCTGCGTTCGCGGCCTGTGGTGACGACGACGACGAGGGCGATGACGGAGAAACCGCCGCCCCCACATCCCCCGCGGGAAGCCCGAGCGGAGATGAGCGCATCGACGGCGGTGAGCTAACGATCCAGGGCAACGAATTCCAGTCCCTGGATCCGCACTTCTCCAGCTTCGCCCAGGACATCTCCCTCCACCGGATGCTCTGGCGCGGCCTTTACAGCCTGGACATGGACAACAAACCCGTCCCGGCCATGGCCGCCAGCGACCCGGAGGTCTCCGCGGACGGCATGACCTACACCATCACCCTCAGGGATGGCCTCAAGTGGTCCGACGGGGATTCCCTCCTTGCCGAAGACTTCGTCGCCGGCCTCTTGAGGACTTGCAACCCGGTGAACGCCGGTGAGTACCAGTACGTCCTCACCGAGGTGGTTGGCTGCGACGCCTTCTACAACGCAGCCGCCGGACCCGATGGCGAAGCAGGCACGGCTGACGACGTGACCTTGGACGACGCCAGCCTGCAGCCCCTCCAGGACGCTGTGGCAGTAACGGCGATCGACGACACGACCATCGAGATCAAGCTGAGTGTCCCGAAGCCCACGTTCCCGATCATCCTCTCTCTCTGGATGACCTTCCCGGTCCCGGTGCACCTGCCGCGGTTTGCGGCCGCCACTCCGGCTGCCCCCGGTGACTGGGGAACCGACCCGGCGGCGCTGGCCTACAACGGCCCGTACGTCATGGATTCGTACACTCCGCAGCTGGAGGGCGTGCTGTCTCCGAACCCGAACTGGAGCGAGGAGTACAGCTCGGTGGGCAAGGCGCCCACGCTGGACAAGCTCACAGTCCGCTACATTGACGATCTGTCCCAGGCTGCCAACGCTTACCGGAACGATGAGCTTCAGGCGACGGATGTGGACCTGACGCAGCTGGAGACTCTCCGCAACGAATTCGGTGATGGCCAGGAGTATTTCAAGCAGTTGGCGCCTTCCACGCGAGGCGTCGAAATGAACCTGGAGCACCCGCCGCTGGACAACCTGGACGTGCGCCTGGCACTCTCCCGCGCGGTCGACCGCCAAGCGCTGAACCAGGTCGTCACCCAGGGCGGGAACGAGCCCACGACCACCTGGCTACCAGAAGTCACGGGCGGTGTCGCCCCCGACGAGTACGACGACATAACCGGGTTTGACGCGACGGCCGCGAAGAAGCACCTGGCCGACGCCGGCTACCCGGATGGCGCCGGCTTCCCGACGCTGGACATCCTCGTGGGCGACTCGCCTGCCGCCAAGGCAACCGCTCAGTTCCTCCAGGAGTCATACCGGACGGTCCTGAACATCGAGACCACGATCACCACGGTTGACTCACCGACCCGGTCCAGCCGGTTCCGCGAAGAGCAGTTCGACCTCTTCCCCGGCGGCTGGATCCAGGACTACCCCGACCCGGAGAACTGGATTGTCGGTTTGTACGACACGCCCGGCACCCTGAACCACTACAACTGCAGTGACCCGGACATCGACGATCTCGTTAACAAGGCGAAGGTGAACACAAACGACACCGAGCGCCGGCAGCAGTACAAGGACGCCAACGAGATCATCTCCACGACCATCTGTGGAATTGCTCCCTACTGGCACGAGAACAACCACTGGCTGCGCAAGTCCAACGTGGTTGGCATCAGTGAGTACATGACGGGCCAGGACGGTGCTATGGGTGGTGACTGGGCCGCGGAGGCCTGGGGCCTCTCGAGCTAGGCCGAATGAACGCCAAACAGGGGGGCGTTTTTTCGCCCCCCTGTTTGATTCTGGCGCCGAAGCGTATAATCTAGGCAAAACAAGTCCCGGCAAATAAGATGACCGCATACGTAATCCGCCGCTTGCTATGGATGATACCGCTGCTCTGGGCGGTCATTACCATTACCTTCATCCTCATGCACAGCGTGGAGGGTGGCCCCTTTGACCGCGAGCGCGAGCTGCCCGCGCCGGTGGTCAACGCCCTGAACAAGAAGTACGGGCTGGATAAGCCTGTGTTTAGCGTTGATGTGTGGAACAGCCAGTACGGCCAGTACGTCGGGGACATCACGCCTCTCAAGTTCGATTTCCCGCCCTTCAAGTCCCCTGACCTCGGAGTGTCATTCCGAAATTCTGACCAGTCTGTGGCGGACCTGATCCGGCAGGGCTTCTGGGTCAGCTTTCAGTTAGGGGTCCTCGCCTTCTTCTTTGCTGTCGTGGTGGGAATGACGCTGGGGTCGATCTCCGCCCTGAACCACAACGGGCCCATCGACTACGCCGGCGTGTTCTTTTCTACAGCGGGTGCTTCAATGCCGAACTTCATCCTCGCCGCATTCCTTATCATCATCTTCTCCGTAGAGTTAGGCTGGACTGACGTGCTGGGTTGGGGGGGGCCGGCCTTTCACGACGCCTGGAATCCGGCGGCCTGGAACCTGCGCAAGGTTGTGCTGCCTGTCGTTGCTCTCGGGGTGCTCCCTGCCGCCTACTTCGCCCGCATCACGCGGGCCAGCATGCTGGAGGTTCTGGGGCAGGACTACATCCGCACCGCGCGGTCCAAGGGGCTGTCGGAGTGGGTGGTTATCATGCGTCACACGGTCAAGAATGCCATGGTGCCCATCCTCACGGTCATGGGACCTTACCTGGCCTACCTCATAACGGGCTCCTTCTTGATCGAGCACACCTTCTCCATACCCGGCGTCGGCCGCCGCTTCGTTGAATCCGTTGTCGTAAGGGATTACGGCATGATTATGGGGACGATTGTCTTCTATACGGTCTTCATTGCCTTCATCAATCTGATAGTCGATGTCCTTTACGCCGTGGTGGACCCGCGGATCAGGTACGGATAACACATGGCACAAGCAGAGGCTATTGCCGATCTCGGATTCGAAGAAACGATCCAGCGGCGCCAGCGCGGACTCTGGTCGGACGCTCTACGGCGGCTGATCAAGAACCGCCTGGCCCTGGTGGCCCTGGTCTTGCTCGTGGCGATAGCGACCCTGGCGATCCTGTCGAACTACGTCGATGCTGTGCAGCTGCACGACCCCCGCACCCAGGTGTATACGGAGGTCCGTCAACCGCCTACGTGGGACCACCCCTTCGGCACCGATAACCTGGGCCGGGACAACTGGGCGCGGGTAATGCAGGGACTGCTGATATCGCTCGAGGTTGGGTTCGGGGTCCAGGTCCTGGTGCTGACGATTGGCATCCTGGTGGGTGGCACGGCGGCGCTGGGCGGCAAGGCCCTCGATAACATCATGATGCGCATCACGGACATCGCTTACGCCTTTCCAGACCTGCTCTTCATCATCCTCCTTCGCTCAGCCCTCCAGGGCCGGGACCTCGGTGTGGTGAGTGGCCGGACGCAGGACATCTTGCTAATGATTTTTGCCATCGGGTTTGTGGCCTGGGTGACGATTGCGCGCCTCATCCGCGGGCAAATGCTGAGCTTGAAGGAACGGGATTTCGTGATCGCTGCCAGGGCGATGGGCGCGCCCCAGTGGCAAATCGTCTTCCGCCACATGTTGCCGAACACCCTCGGTCCGGTTATCGTCGCAGTCGTCTTCGGCATCCCTCTCGCGATGTTCGCCGAAGCGACTCTCGGCTTCATCGGCATCGGTCTCCAACCCCCGACCGCCAGTCTTGGCATACTCATCTCGGATGGCTATCACTACATCCAGAGCCACGTCTGGATGGTCGTCTTCCCAGCCGGAACCCTGGCCACCCTGATGTTGTGCTTCACCTTCCTGGGCGATGGCATGCGGGACGCCCTGGACCCGCGCGGCCGCTAGCCGCGTACTGGGTTCGTCGCGGCGTAACGTTAGGGCTAATACGACGTAGCCGAGGCTTTCCAGCCTCGGCGGAGCAACGGCAATCCGCCCCGAACGCGGTTATCCGCCGGCCGGCCCGCCCCCCAGCCCGGGTTCCGTCATCTTCTCTGGATCCAGTAACCTGTCCAACTCCGGCTCGGAAAGCTCCGTCTTCTCGCGCGCCATCTCCCGGATCGTGCGACCGGTCTTGGATGCCTCCTTGGCGAGCGCCGCGGCGGCGTCGTAACCCACGGCCGGCGCCAGCGCCGTGGCCAGCATGAGGCCGCGCTCCACCATTTCCGGACCCTTCTCGGTCGCCTTCAATCCCTTGATGCACTGTTCACTGCAGTTGTCAGCCGCCGCGGACAGCAGTTCGATTGCCTGGAGGAGATTGTGCGCCGCCACCGGCATCATCATGTTCAGCTCGAAGTAGCCGCCCTGCGCCGCCTGCACGATGGCAGCGTCGTTGCCCAGCGCCTGCGCCACCACTTGCAGCACGGACTCGGCGATCACCGGGTTCACCTTCCCCGGCATGATGCTGCTCCCCGGCTGCACCTCCGGCAGCGCCAGCTCGCCGATGCCGGCACGCGGGCCAGAGCCCAGCCACCGGATATCGTTAGCGATCTTCTGCAGGCTGATGGCCACTGTGCGCAGGCTGCCGCTGGTCTCGAGAACGCCGTCCAGCGTGTTTTGCGCCTGGAAGTGGTTGCTCGTTTCGTGAACGTCCACGCCCAGCTCCTGTGAGAGCACGATGCAGACGCGCTCGGCGAACTCCGGGTGCGTGTTGACGCCTGTGCCGACCGCCGTGCCGCCGAGGGCTACCTCAGACAGCTCCTCCTGCGCCCGCCGCAGCCGCCCGATGCCGCGCTCAACCTGGCCGGCATACCCCTGGAACTCCTGGCCCAGCCGCACCGGCGTGGCGTCCTGGAGGTGCGTGCGGCCCGTCTTCACGATCCCCCAGAACTCCTTCGATTTGGCGTCCAGCGCCGCCTGCAGGCGACCGAGGGCGGGGATCAGCCTGTCCTCTATCTCCACGAGCGCCGAGACGTGGATCGCTGTCGGGATCACGTCGTTGGAAGACTGGCCCTTGTTCACGTGGTCGTTCGGGTGCACGAGCTTGGAGCCGCGCTGGCCGCCCATGATCTCGCTGGCACGGTTGGCGATCACCTCGTTGGCGTTCATGTTGGTCGACGTGCCCGAGCCCGTCTGGAAAATGTCGACGACGAACTCGCCGTCCAGTTTGCCGTCCACCACTTCGCCGGCGGCCTTCTGGATGGCGGCTGACAGGTCTGGCGCGAGCAGTCCCAGGTCCTCGTTCACCTTCGCCGAGGCCAGCTTGACCAGGCCCAGCACCCGGATGAATGGCCGCGAAAACCGCAGGCCGCTGATCGGGAAGTTCAGCGCCGCGCGCTGGGTGGAAGCGCCGTAGTAGGCGTCCGCGGGGACCTGCATCTCCCCCATGGAGTCGCGTTCGGTGCGTGTGTCGGGCATCGGATCCTCCTCGCGCGGACACGGGCCCGCGCCTGCACGATTTCTGGGCTGGCCGCGAGTCATGATACCGCCGCAGCGCCTGTGACGGAATCGAACGAGCGATACATCCCGAGGTGTCATCCTGAGCCGCAAGGCATCCTTAACGAGACGCCGCAGCTTGGCGAAGGGATCTGGTGGAGGTGGGGAGTGGAGGCCGCCCGCGTCCGGGCGGATGCCGCTACGGGTTAACCAACGCCCATACGCTGTACTCGATGCCGCTCCTGACCACCTTGCCGCGGCCGATGGCCACCGTGCGGTTGAGCCAGTCGTACTCGGGCGCGCCTGCCTGGAACAGCGGGCTGATGTAGAAGTAGTAGTCGCTCAGCGGGATGTCCTCGCCGGACAGCGCGCGCATGATGGTATCCTGCGGGCCGAACAGGATGCCGAGGTAGTACGCGTAGATCACGGGGCCGTCATCCAACTGCACAGCAGCTCGGACGTCCAGTTGCAGGGCGCCATCCGGGCGGATCGTGGCCCAGTCGCCGCCGCCGGGAAGCACCGTGCCCTTTAGCTTCGGGCCTTCCAGCCTTCCACCCTTCACGATGTAGATCTGCCGCATCCCCATCGGTGTCTGCCCGACGACCTGCGGCGCCTCCAGGTCAACGTGCACGTCATACAGGTGCTCCAGGCGCGGTTCCGGAAACTTGCTCATCGTTTGACCTCCTTCGAGGGGTTGTAGAGTCTAGGGCAGTCGCACGAGGTAGTGGTGGATCGCCTCCGCCGCCCGCCGCCCGTCCGCCACCGCCGTCACGACCAGGTCGGCGCCGCGCACGGTGTCCCCGCCCGCGAACACGCCCGGGCGCGTCGTTGCGTAGTCCTCGTCCACGTGCAGTGTCTTCCAGTTCGTCGTGCGCAGGCCCGGCGTCGTCTTCTCCAGCAGCTCGTCCGGCTCGTAGCCGATCGCCAGCACGACGATGTCCACCGGCAGCGTGAACTCCGAGCCCTTGACCGGCTCCGGGCGCCGGCGTCCGGACTCGTCCGGG
>DASSZB010000437.1:0-3963 GCA_035702935.1 Dehalococcoidia bacterium | reverse complement strand
TGCTTCTGGCGCGCGGAAACTGTCGGGAAATCAAGGGCGACGTCGGCCGCCTTCACGCCAAACGTCGCCGCCTTGCGGGCCAGGGAAAGGACTTCGGCGCTTTCCAGCCAGGCTTTAGTAGGGATGCATCCGCGGTGTAAACAGGTACCGCCTATTTTGGATCGCTCGATGATGGCGGCGGTGAGGCCCAGTTGCGTCGCATGGATTGCGGCCGTGTAGCCGCCTGTCCCACCGCCGATGACTACGACATCGAACTCGTCCACTACCCGCCTTACGCTACTCTGTCACTTCAATTGCAGAAATGCACATCGCCTATAGCTGATTATCCCGCCGCCCATCGAAGCCTGTCAACGCCCGCCGGTGGCTCCCTGCATGACAGGAACGTATCATCTCGGCCCCTACCGGAAGCGAGATTGCAACCTCGGCTGGGCATATAATCGTCCCGTATGGACTTCCGCTTGCCCGCGTCCGAGGAACACCTCCGCAGCGAGGTCTGCGACTGGCTGACCGCCGAGCTCGGCACCACGCATGATTCCGACCCCACACCCATGCCGCCGGGGTATATGCCAGACCGGGCGTTCGAGATGAAGCTGGGCGCCAGGGGCTGGGTGGGGATCAGCTGGCCGCCCGAGTACGGCGGCGCCGGCCGGCCCATCCGCGAACAGTTCCTGGTGGAGAAAGAGATCGCACTGCACGGCGGCAACGCCAGCGACGCCCTCACCCGTTGCATCATCGCTCCAATGATCATCGCCGCGGCGAGCGAAGATCAGAAGCAACGCTACCTGCCGGGCATGGCCCGCGGCGAGATTACTGCCTGCCTCGGCTACTCCGAGCCCGGATCCGGTTCTGACTTCGCGTCGCTGCAGACCCGTGCGGTGCGGGATGGCGACGACTACGTGATTAACGGCCGCAAGATCTGGACCAGCGGCGCGGAGTCCAGCGAATACTGCTGGCTGGCCGCGCGGACGGACAGCGAGGGGACGAAGCACGGCGGGATCAGCGTATTCATGGTGCCGATGGACGCGCCGGGGGTAACGGTGACGCCTATCGTCAACCTGCTGGACAAGAGCTGGTTCAACGAAGTTGTGTTCGAGGACGTGCGGGTCTCGGCCAGGGACCGCGTGGGGGCGGAGGGTGAAGGCTGGCGCGTCCTCACATCGGCGCTCGGCCTGGAGCGTATCACCGTGTACCGGGCTTACCTGCACTGGCGCACGCTGTTGGGGATGGTGCGCTGGGCGATGCTGCATGGCAATGGCATGGACGGAGCCGCTCGGCAGAAGCTTGCCCAGATGCGCGTGGAGTACGAGATCGCAGAACTGCTGCTACAGCGGGCGGTCTGGATGCACGAGCGGGACGTGGACTACCGCGGTCCGGCCGCGATGGTGAAGCTGTTCAACTCCGAATTCGCCCAGCGGCTTTACGAGGCCGGCGTCGAGCTGATGGGGCCGTACGGTTACCTGGCCGAGGACTCCCCGCGAGCGCCCGACGGCGGGGCCATGTCCCACAATTTCCTCTCCGCCGTCCAGGACACGATTGGCGCCGGCACCTCCGAGGTCCAGCGCGAGATCATCGCCCTCCGCGGCCTCGGCCTCCCCCGCGGCTAGCCCGCACGCTCGTAGGGGCGCAGCACACGCCGCTGCGCATTTGCCTTGCCGAATGACGCCGACCGCAGCTTCTCGCCCCGCATTGTCGGACACACCCGTGCTGCGCCCGACGTTGTACGCTGTCTCCCTTATCGTGGCATCCGCGTTGTGCGACGGCGCCACAGGTGCTCTGTCATTCTGAGCCGCACGGCATGCTTGCCAGCACGTAGCAGCTTGGCGAAGGAATCTGGTGGGGCGGCGCGGGAACCACGACCGCGTGTGGGTGGAGCCTCGGGCCTGCCCCTAAACCTCTAGCGCCGCCTTCAGGTTCTCCAGCGAGCCCTCCAGTTCGTTCTGGTAAACGCGGGCCATGAAGACCAGCGCTCCCAGCTTCCCGATGAACCCGAACGGCGGTGTGTAGTCCACCCGCCACTCGACGACCGTCCCGTTTCCGGCCGGCGTGAGAGTGATGCGCTCATCACCCTTGAAATAGCCGCTGAACTTGCGCGCCCAAGTCTCGCCGGGCGCGTAAGCCGTGGTCTCACCCTCCCACGTGTGCGCAGTGGGGCCGATCCTGGCTACCAGGCGGTCCTTCGTGCCTACGCTCTTGCCGTCGCCGGAGGTCAGCGTTACCTCCTTCACGAAGGTGGTCCATTCCGGCCGCTTCGTCAGGTCGCCGGCGATGGCGAAGACATGCTCGCGTGGGGCGTCAATCTCTATCGCAGCCTTAAGACGGGGCATCAAGGTTCCTCCTGATTCGCGCTAATCGGGAGGCTAAATGGCCGCGGTTCGAGTGTCAAGGAAGTCGGCCTTGCGGGCTCTCACGCCCGCGCTATAATGGGAGCAGCGAGCGGAAGTGGCTCAGTGGTAGAGCACCTCCTTGCCAAGGAGGGGGTCGCGGGTTCGAATCCCGTCTTCCGCTCCATTTTCTTGCATTCAGGACTAGGCCGGTACAGCCACGCGCGTCGTGATCTCCGGCATCTCGTCTTCGGCCACCTCCCAGAGGTTCCACGTGCCTGAAGCCCACGAATCGGGCGTGATCGAGAACTTAGCGAACCACCACCGGCGTCGCTCGGCCAGTGCTCGCTGCCGCTCGGGAGGCAGTGAAGCGTACTCTGCGGGCGGCCGCTGCCGGCTCTTGCCTTCCCGGTCCATTTCCCTCTGCAGCGCCGCCACCACTGCCTCCACATGCTCGTCCGGCACCATAACGTCGGGCACGCCCGGGTAGTAGTCGGATACGAACGCCTGGGTCGCCTCCCAGGCCAATATGTCGGCGAGGTCCTGCAACATCGGTACGAGTTCCGGATCGGCCAGCGCCGAGCGTGGCGGGCGGCTGATCGGAATGGAAGTGAGGGCATCCCTGGCCCATACGTTCACCGAGCACGAGTACATGAGCCCCTCGGCGGTAGGAGCCACTGGATGCACCTGGAAAACCTGGCCCGGCGTATGCCAGAACTCGATCGAGTCGTTGTGGATGGCCATGACGAGACGCGCGAACGCCCTTTCTCTCAGGGTGCGCGCGTCGCCGATCAACAGCCAGCCGGATATCGAAAGCTCCGGGTCTCTCATGGACTTACGGTCCGACGTCAGGGGATGCCATCTCTCGCTTTTGCTGAGGGCAAATCTCCGACGGCCATAACTTCGGCGCCGGGTCTGTGCCGGGTGCCTCAGACGGTGTTCTTACCGGTGTCGTAGTCGGTAGCTGCATGATGCGTTACCTCCGTGTACGTCAGATCGTCCCCATCATGACCGGGTATATCTGTAGCCAGCGCCTTTCGCGCCCGGAAGACCTTGAGGAGCAACTGCTTCCCGCTGGCGCCCTCCGGTGTCTTGTGGTCCCTTCGGACAAAGTAGTCAATGACGAATAAGTCGCCGCGAGAGAGCATCAGCGTGTATTCCTCGAGGTCGTGCGTCTCGCAACTCTCAAGGGCCATCGCTATCTCCTCGTTCAGGTCCTCCGACGCAGGAGGATATCTCCATAACCTCGCGTCGGGTATTTCGTGCCGCACGAAGTCATGGAGGAGCCAGAGCTCCGGCAGTGAGAACACCACCGGCATTCGCTCTCCTTGAAGCGTCTGTTGTGGGGCATTGTCCTCTCTCATGATTGCTTCACCTTCTTGGGTTCGTCTTCCTCGCGCCCATCATCCCAGCGCCGCATTCGAATGTGCATAACGACCTTCCACTCGCTTGTAACAGGGATGTTGCAGCCCTGCGGTCGCCGATCTTCGAGCCCGACACGTTTCTGCAACCGTCTCCCGCGCCGTCCGTAACTTCGGCGAAACCCGCCTTGCGTTCGCGTATCTTCACGCCATGATCGAGACGGAACGAGACCGCTCTGAGCTGGGCCGCGCTGCGGCCAAGGAGCTCTGGGACTCCGCGT
>DASSZB010000236.1:0-7669 GCA_035702935.1 Dehalococcoidia bacterium | reverse complement strand
CCGCCTCTGAAAGAGAGCCGCCGAAGACCGTGAAGTCCTGCGCGTAGACGTAGACGAGGCGGCCGTCGATCTTACCGTAACCGATGACGACCGAGTCGCTCAGGATTCGCTGCTTGTCGAGGCCGAATTCGTTGGAGCGGTGAGTAACGAAGGAGTCCATCTCCTCGAACGAGCCTTCGTCGAGGAGGATATTGATGCGCTCGCGGGCGGTAAGTTTGCCGCGCTTGTGCTGGGCGTCGATGCGCTCCGCGCCGCCCCCGAGCTGGGACGAATCCTTGAGGCGCTGGAGTTCGGCGATACGGTCTAGTTTCTGCTTCTCGTCAATAGCCATGTCATTGTCCTATAGGCTGTGTCTATCGCGGGCCGATATTAGCACTCGTCCTGTTTACCGGCAAGGACGGCCTAGTCACCGCCCTGGGGGATATTGAGTTCATCCCCGGCGTGAATTGCTCTCGGGTCCAGGCCGGGGTTGGCGTCAAGCAGGGCCTGCGTGGTGATGCCGCACCTTTCGGCGATGCCGGAAGGGGTGTCACCCGAAACCACCGTGTAGGTCGGCCCGCAATCTCCGGCAATAGGGGCCGGCGTCGCATCGCCGTCTTCGCTGCCGCCGTCTTGGTCGCCAATTGGTGGAAGAGGTGCGATGTTGTTGGGGTCGAGGATGATCACCTCGGGAGCATCCTCCCAGGGGGTGGCCGTAGGCACGTCCCGGGGGTCTGTGAGGTTGCCGGGGCGGCCGGAGCCGCCGTCATCATCACCGCCACCGCAGGCTGCGAGCACGGCGGTGAGGAAGAGGGCGATGGCCAGCGCGAGGAGGCGATAACGGGACGTCATATCGTCGCCCGAATGCTAACACAGTGGGGAGCGCATAGTGAAGAGTGAAGGGTGCACAGTGCACAGTGCGCAGTGACGAGGGCTAGGGGCCGAGCAGGTCGTCGATGATCCCGAGGCCGATTTCCCCAGCCTGGGATAGGCGCTGCGGAAGGACGAACTCGAAAGTGTCCTGAGGAGAGTGGTAGTGGTCGTCGCAGAAGCAATTAAAGATGATCGATGGCACCCCGACCTCGGCGAAATTGACGTGGTCGCTGCCGACGTTCTCCGGAAGCTCGGATTGTACCGTGTAGGAGATTCCCAGCCGATCGGCGCTGGCGGCAGCGAGGGCCGTAATCTCCGGGGAGCCGATGAACGGCCACTCCGTACCCACGGCCAGCATGTCAAAGTTGAGCATCGCATCGAGGTCGTCAACCTGTTCCGAAGTAAGGGACTGTACATACTCGCCGCTGCCCACCAGGCCGATCTCTTCAGAGCCGAACAGCACGTAGCAGACGTCGCCCAGGTCCTGGTTGGCCGCGCGGGTGCGGGCCATCTCGAGGACCACCGCCGTACCGGAGGCGTTGTCGTTTGCCCCCGGTCCTTCCGGTACGGAGTCGTAGTGGCCGCCGGCGACGATCGAGCAGGCTCCATCCGGCGGGGTTCCGACGACGTTCTGGGATGTGGCTGTCCGCGTTTCCGTCTTCGTTTCCAGCCGGACCGTGACGGGGCCGCCGGCCAGCAGGGTCACGAGGGCCTGCCCGTCGGCCTGGCTGATGCCGGCGGCGGGGATGCCACCGGGCCCGCTGAGCCGGCCATTCACCACGCCGGTCCGGTTGTTGTAGACGATGACGCCGGTGGCGCCGCCCGCCTCCGCGTTGGCGACCTTGGCGCTGAAGGTGATTTCGCCGCGTTCCACGAGCAAGACGTTGCCGCGAGCGCCGAGCGGGATTTCCTGCGGCCGTCCGAGTCCGGCGGCGACCAGCGAGCCCTCGGCAACAGCCGAATCGGAGGCCCCTAGCGCCACGGCCTGGATGGCAGGCGACTCCGGCGAGGTGACCTCCAGCGAGGTGCCCAGGTCTGCGAAGCTGTCAAACGCAAACGATTGCAGCGATGCTGCGTACCCGTACTCGGAAAGCTGTGCCTGCAGATATTTCGCCGCTCGCTTCTCCGGCTCACTTCCGGCGGGCCGGGGGCCGATGTCGACTGAGAGTACGCGGTCGTGCTCCAAGGCGCGGTCCGCCGAAAACCGCGGGTCCGCCAGGAGGGAGTTAGGCGAGGCGGTCGGGGTGCTCGGTTCTCGCGTTGGAGATGGAGAGCCGGTGGAAGGCGTGGACGGCGCATCTCCGGAAGAGCAGGCGGCCAGGAGCAGGGCCAGCAGCGCGCAGGCCGCCGGCGCAGTTTTCAGGCGGAGGTTAAGCAGGTACCTTCCCCGGTCCTAGCGGTTACGCCAGCGATCCCACCATGAACGGCCGCGCGGACCCGGACCCGGCGAGCGGCGCAGGTCCAGGGGACGGTCACGCCAGTACTTTTCCGTTGGACGTGATGACTGGCGGCGGAGCGAGAAGATGAAGGCGCCGATGAAGGCGACAATGCCCCCGGCGATGATCCAGCGGCCGGCCCCCGATTCTGATGGGAGGATGACCCAGGCGCCGACTATGACGGCGATAGCGATGAGGAGGACGTGACCAGCGGAGAGGCTGGGCAACCGGAGGCCGCCGAGGCGCTGCACACCGCGTGAGAAGCCGTCACGCATGCGCGTCCACAGGGAGCGTTTGGGCGGAAACGTGTCGAGCTTCTCGAGGAGTTCTTCGACTTCGCGTTGGATTCTGTCGGGCATAATGGGCGCACCTGCCGGGTTATCAACAGTAATTGTAGACCCGCTCAGGGGGCGCGTAAAGGAGCGTTGGCGTCCGCGCCGCGCGCGCTATTGGCAGAGCCTGCCGCCGTGGCCATAATGAACGCAATCACCCATCGCGTATTCAATTACCCTTATCTCTCATGGACTGGCGAGAAGACTACAATCGGCGGCTGATGGCGGCTGAAGATGCCATGAAGCTCGTGGGACCCGGCAACCTGGTGATGATCCCCATCGCCGGGCCGCGGGTGCTCCCCGGCGCCCTCTACAGGCACTGTACGACGAACGGCGTGGTGATCGATCTGCGCCTGGCGGCGCCCCTGACGGATCCGGGCTGGCTGCTGGGCGACGTCGAAACGTTCCACATCGAGTTCGAGCTGTTCATCGGGGACTTCGCCCGGCAGGCGACGGACGAGGGGCGGGCGACGTACCTGCCAAACCTCTTCTCCCTGAACTTCAAGGACCACGACCAGCAGCGCCCTGAGCGACGCCGCGTGGACGTCCTGCTCACCTCCGTGACGCCGCCGGACGATGAGGGGTACGTCCAGTTCGGAGCGCACCACTGGAGCAAGCGCGCCTACACGCGCCGGGCGGCGCGGACGATCGCCGAGGTGGATGCCGGTCTGCGGCCGGTGTTTGGGGACAACAAGGTGCACGTCTCCGAAATCGACGCCTTTGTCGAAGTGCCGCCGATCGAGATCTCGCGCGGCCTCGTCGAGGCCTGGCTGAGGAGGGTGGACGACGAATCGCTCAAGACGGAGTACCTGGCTATCGCCGACGAGCTGGCGGGGGACCTGGAACGGCTGATCGCCGTCGGGCCGGCGATGACCAAGCTGCCGCCGGCGACGGTGCGGCAGGTACTGGGGCTGGCCGAACCGCCGGAGGTGGCGAAGACGGTGGCGGGCTACGTGCGCGAACTGGTGCCGGACGGGGCGACGATCCAGATCGGCGTGGGCGAGCCGAGCATGTACCTGGCGCGGGCCGGCGCTTTCGACGGCAAGCACGACCTGGGAATCCACACGGAGATGGCGGCGCCCGGAATCGCCAAGCTGGTGGAGGCCGGCGTCATCAACGGCAGCCGTAAGTCCGTTCACAAGGGGAAGGCGGTGGCCGTGGCCTGGTCCGGCTCCGACGCCGCCGACCTGAGGATCCTGACAAACAACCCGAAATTCGAGGTCTACGACCCGGAGTACCTCCTGGACGTGCGGCTGATCTCGCAGAACGAGAACTTCCGGTCCCTCAACAACGCCCTCTCCATCGACCTCATCGGCCAGATCAACTCTGAGTCGGTCTTCGGCGCGCGCATGATCAACGGGACCGGCGGACAGCCGGAAACCCACATCGGGGCGGTGCTTTCGAAGGGTGGCCGTGCGCTGACGTTGCTCCCATCCACGGCGATGGGTGGAGCGGTCTCCCGAGTCGTCGCGCAGCATGAGCCCGGCACCACGGTGACGGTGCCGCGGTACTTCGCGGACACGGTGGTGACGGAGCACGGGATCGCCCGGCTCTGGGGGAAGAATCACAGGCAACGGGCGCAGGAGCTAATCGCGGTGGCGCATCCCGACTTCCGGGGAGAACTGCGGCGGGAAGCATCAGCGTTCCTCGGGGAGTAACAGATGAGAATCGGTGCCCACGTTAAGACGGCCGGCGGTGTAGATAAGGCGATTGACCGCGCCGAGGAGATAGGCGCGGAGACGATCCAGATCTTTTCTGGGGCGCCCCAGGCGTGGCGGCGTAAGAACTACACCGAGGAGGAAGTCGCCACGTACAAGAAGCGGGTGGCGGAGACCGGGATCGCGCCGGCGTTCATCCACGGACTTTACCTGGTGAACTTGGCCTCGGAGAACCCGGACCTGCTGGCGAAGAGCTACGAAGCGCTCGTTGCCGAGATGAACGCGGCGCACTTGCTGGGGGCCAGGGGCGTGATCTTCCACCTGGGGAGCCACAAGGGCGCCGGATACGAAGCCTGTTTCCGGCAGGTGATCGAGTATTGCGGGAAAGTCGTCGAAGCTACGCCGGACGACGCGTGGCTGATCCTGGAGAACAGCGCCGGCATGGGCGGATCTGTGGGGTCGAAGTTCTCCGAATTAGGCACGATCATTAAGGAGTGCGGGTCAGAACGCGTGAAAGTGTGCCTGGATACGCAGCATTCCTTCGCCGCCGGCTACGATTTGAAGAGTCGCGATGGCATCGAGCGGGTGATGGATGAATTCGACCGGGAGATCGGGCTGACCCGGCTGGTAGCCGTCCACGCCAACGACTCCAAGTGCGCCCTGGCCGGCGGCCTGGACCGGCACGAGAACATCGGCGATGGTCACCTGGGCCGCGACGGCTTCGCCAACATCATGTCCCACGCGGCGTTTGCCGACGTGCCGTTCCTGTTGGAAGTGCCAGGCTACGAGGACCAGGGACCGGACAAGCCAAACGTGGACGCGCTTAAAGCGGTGCGCGCCGCCGTATTGGGCTGAACCCGTGTATCAGGGAATGGCGGGGGCCGCAGGCTTGTAGATGGCCGTTAGCGTATCGATGAACGCCTGGACGGTGCGGGGCAGCTTGCGGTGGCGGCGGTAGATGAGGGAAATCGGCCGCTTCATGGGCGCCGCATCAAGCAATTCAACCTTCACCAGAGTCCCGGCCCCCATCTCGCGCTCAACAGTGACAAGGGGCAGGAGGGCTATGCCCAGGCCCGCCTCCACCATGCGCTTCGTGGCTTCGAGTGAATCGAGTTCCATGGAGACGTTCGGGATGACGCCGGCCTGGCGGAAGAAGTTGTTGATCAGGCCGTAGTAGGAGGAGCCCCGGTCGAAGAGGACGATCGGTTCGCCGGCCGCCTCGGCGACACGGACACCTCTGGCCGCGGCGAAACGGTGTTCGGGAGGGGCGACGAGCACGATCTCGTCGTCGTAAAGGTCAATCGCCTCTACTTCGGGGTTGGCCAGGGAGCGGACGAGGCCGACGTGCACCTCGTCGGCCAGGAGCATCGAAAGCACCTGCTCCGAACGGCCCGTGCGGATGAACACGTCGACGCCGGGGAAGGCTTCGCAGAAGCGGTGCAGGATGCCCGGCAGCACGTAGGTGGAGATGGTGATGGCGGAGCCCAGACGCAGGGAGCCGAGCTGGATGTTGCGCACTTCGTCGACGGCGTCCCGGCCTTCCTGCAGAGTCTGGAGGATGCGCTCGACGTACGGCTGGAAGGCTGTACCGGCGTCAGTAAGGCGGACGCCGCGCCCGCCGCGCTCGAACAGCTCCTCGCCCAGTTCGCGCTCGAGCGCCTGGATGCGGGCGGTGATCGAGGGCTGGGTAAGCTGCAGCACCTCTGCAGCGCGGCTGAACGAACGGTGCTGCGAGACCTGGATAAACGCTTCTATCTGTCCGAAGTCCACTCAGGCTCCTTGCGGTGGTATTAATCTTGCCTATAGTCAGCATGCAAGATGATAAATACAACCATGGGTGCGGTCAATACCTGTGCAGAAGGTGTGGACGTGTCGTGAGACAGGCTACAGATGCCGCTCGGTGCGGGCGCGGAAGGCGCCGCCGACGTCGTGGGACTTGAACCAGTCTGCGTTGACGGCGATGTAGTCCTTCCACTGCTCGGGCACGTCGTCCTCGAAGAAGATGGCATTCACCGGACAGACCGTCTCGCAGGCAGCGCAGTCGATGCAGGTCTCCGGGTTGATGTAGTACTGGGGGTCGTCCGCGGTGCTGTGGATGCAGTCGACGGGGCAGACGTCGACGCAGGAAGCGTCCTTGGTGCCGATGCAGGGTTCAGTGATGACGTACGCCATATCGCTCCGGGGGCGGCCTTCCCGCCGTTCTGAGTATTGTAGCCGCAGGCCGTTTCCTGCGACAACGGTGGGAGCGGCCTCAGGCGTCCGGGCGGACGCCGCGCTTCGTCACGGTGACATCGCCGCTTACCCGTGCCTGGCAGGCCAGGCGGAGGCGCCGGGACCGAATTGTGGCTTCCGAGAGGTCTTCGGTGAGGGTCTTGAGCTCCGCGCGGCCCATCTCGTCGAGACTCTCGGCGCCGGCCTCTACGGCGCACGTGCATGTTGTGCAGATGCCCTGGCCGCCGCAGGTGGTGGGCCAGAACAGCCCGGCGTCGTGGGCAGCGTCCATTATCGTCTGGCCGTCTTCGGCCTCGAAGGTGATCCCTTCAGGGAGGACAACAACAGTACCCACGGATGCCAGTCTAACAGCGCGCGTCCAGATGGCTGATAAGTCGGGGCCTCGCTTATACTGGGTGCGATTTCACTCCCAGGCCTGAGCAGGAGGGCGCCCCGCATGAAGCAGATCCCCGAAGGCACGAGCGACGAGATGGTGATTGAGACGACGCCGGATATGGGGGTGAAGCACCTGCCCGTACCGATGTACTCCACGCCGACGATGGTGGGTCATATCGAGGGCCTCTGTCTCAAGATGCTGATCCCTTTCCAGGACGCGGGGGAAAGCTCGGTCGGGTACAAGATATGTGTGAAGCACACGGCGCCGACGCCGATCGGGATGAAGGTGACGGTCAAGGGGCGGGTGAAGGAGCAGGACGAGCGCAAAGTCGTCTTCGAGGTGGAGGCCTACAACGAGACAGGGGCCAAGATCGGCGAAGGCGAGCACGAGCGGCGAGTCATCGACATGAGCCGGTTCGCGGGGCGCTAGACCCCATGCAGACACTGGCCTCGGCGCAGAAGGGCCACGAGTTCTCCACGGTCGAGTTTGAACTTTCGCCGGACTGGGTGTCCGCCTACGTCACCGCCGTCGAGGACGGGGCGATCGCGTCGCTGGGTGCTGACGCCGTGCCGCCCATGGCCGTGGCCGCGCTTGCCATTCGCGCGCTGCTGGAGGGCGCCGGACTGCCCGTCGGCGCGATTCACGTGGGGCAGGAGCTGTCGTTTCGCCGCGCAGCGCGCGTCGGCGAACGCATCGCTGTGACGGCGAGTGTCGCCAGCCGCGGCGAGCGGGCCGGGTGGGTGCTGATGGGCGTCGACATTTCGGTGGAGTCGGGCGCCGATG
>DASSZB010000134.1:0-6424 GCA_035702935.1 Dehalococcoidia bacterium | reverse complement strand
GCTCCCATCTATGATATCAGGGTAATGGCGCTCTTCCTTCGTCATCGAGTAAATGATGGCCTCGATGCGCTTGAAGTAGCTTTCATCCATCTCGTCGACCTTCAGTTGATTCTTGATCTGCGAGAGGCCGGGGATCATTCCCAGGAGGTTGCTGATTGGCCCCATGCGCTTGATGCGCTGGTACTGGTCCAGGAAGTCGTCCAGCGTCAGCTGACCTTTCTTCATCCGCTGCGTAAGCGATTCGGCCTCTTCGTCAGTGATCTCCGACTTGGCTTTCTCGATGAGCGTGAGGAGGTCACCCATGCCGAGGATGCGGGAGGCGAAGCGGTCCGGGTAGAAGAGCTCGAGCGCGTCCGGCTTTTCACCCATGCCCACAAACTTGATGGGGACGCCGGTCACGGCGCGGATAGACAGCGCGGCCCCTCCGCGGGCGTCGCCGTCGAGCTTGGTAAGGATGAGGCCCGTGAGGCCGATCGCTTCGTTGAACTGTTCGGCGGCCGTGACGGCCTCCTGGCCGGTCATGGCGTCGGCGACCATGATGACCTCGGTCGGGCCCAGGACCTTGTGCAGCGCCTTCAGGTCGTCCCGGTCCTCGTCCTCGAGCTGGATGTAGCCGACCGTGTCGACGACGACGACGGAAGCGGCAGTGCGCTTTGCTTCTTCCAGTGCCGCCTTGGCCACGTCCTTTGGCTTCATATTCCCCTGGATCGCCACGACGGGAATGTTGAGCTGGCGACCGAGAGATTCGAGCTGTTCAACGGCGGCGACGCGCTCCGGGTCGGCCGCTACCATGAGCGGTTTGTCTCCGGCCTTGCGAAGATGCAGGGCCAGCTTGGCCGTTGTCGTCGTCTTGCCCGAGCCTTTGAGGCCAACCATCATGACGACGGTGGGGGGCGCAATGGCCTTTTCGAGCCGGGCCTCACCGCCGCCCAGCGTCTCAATGAGCTGCTGGTTAACGATGTCGATGATGTGCTGCATGGGGGTGAGGCTCGTGAGAACCTGCGACCCCAGTGCGCGTTCGCGGACGCCGGATATGAATTCGCGGACGACTTTATAGTGGACGTCCGCCTCAAGGAGGGCAAGGCGGACTTCACGCAGCGCGTCTTCGAGGTCTTTTTCGCTGATCGTGCCGCGCCCGCCGAGGCGCCGGAAGACTCCTTGGAGTTTGTCGGTAAGGGAGTCGAACATATCTACAAAGAACGATTGTACGAGTGGACAGTGAGAGCGTCAAGAAAAACTGTGCATTGCTGCGCCTCGGACCTAGCCGGGGCGATATCTGGACAGGATCAGCCAGAGGCCGGGGAGACAACCCGCGCCGGGTGGCGTGGACGCCGCTAAACGGGTATCGTGCTACCTGACCGGGAGGAAGAGTCGCATGCCTAAGAAGAGCAGGAAGAGGCGAGAGGCGGAAAAACGGGCCCGTGAGCGCGTGACTGAAGCCGCGGGCGCCCCGGAGCAGGAGGCAGCACGCCTAGCCCGCGCGAAGGCTAAAGCTGAGCACGAGGCAGAGCGCCTGCGCCGCAAGGCGAAGCGGGAACGCGTCGAGGGGCTGAATCCGCTGGTCGTGTGGGTGCCTCTCGCTGGCGCCGCGATGGCGGCGGTTGTCGTGGCGGTCGTTCTCCTGGCCGGAGGCTCCGACGGTGGGCCTAAGGCGTCACCAACTCCGGATCCGCGACTGGATGGCGCGACGCCGGCGGCGACGCTGACCATGGACGCGATCGGCGAAGAGGAAGGATCCACGTTCGTACCCGATACGCTGACGATCTCCGCCGGTGAAGTTGCTGAGATTGTGCTGGTCAACAAGGCGCAGAACGTCTCGCACAACCTGAGGGTTTCCGGCGGAGACGGCGAGTACGAGACGGATGACCCGAAGAACCTGAAGGACGACTGGTTGCTTCCGATTGTGAAGGCCGGCGAAACAGGACGTTTGCAGCTCAAGATTGACGAGGCCGGGTCCTACAAGTTCCAGTGCGATTTCCACCCGCAGACGCAGAAGGGCACGCTAATCGTCCAGTAGACGTCGTAGTTGCAGGAGTCTGCTGGCGGCTAGTCCAGCACGGCGAGCAGTGCGTCCTCGAGCTCCTGCTCACTGAACGCGGCCTCGAACTTGGCGGCCACGTTGCCCTCCTTGTCGACCACGAACACCCAGGGCTCCGTGGACAGGTTCCAGGACTGGTCGGCCGGCGGGAGCTGGTCCGCGGGGACCGTTGGGCAGCCCTCCTGGGGACTGGCGGCGTAGCTCACGTTCATGACTGGGATGGGGCACAGGGCCTTCCCGGCCCGCGCCTCCGCCAGGAAATATGGTTCAACGTGGACAAAGTTCGACTGGTCTCCATGCGCTCGGTACAGCCCGTCGAAGATCTCCTTTGCCGGACCGCAGAGCTGGCTCGTGCAGAAGGCGGGTGTGGCGAAGGCTATGACGGTGGGCACTCCGGACGTGACCGCATCTGCGATCGTCTTGTCGTGCATCTCGGGGATGGGCTCCTCCGACGTGTCCAGTTCCCTGATGTCAGTAACATCCGCCAGCGTTTGCTGAACGCTGCGCGGGGCCGGGGCGCCAATCGCCGGTGACTCCGGCTTTTCGCGGACGCTGAACGTGATGGGCTGCCCCTCCAGTTCAGTGCCGTCCACCGAACCCGTCGCCTCTAGACCCCATGTACCGGCCATATCGAAGTTGACGTTCGCCACGTGTACGCCGAGCTCGCCCGCGGAGTGAGACTCGACGGTGCCGTCGTCGTGAGTATGCGTGTACGTCTTGACGATGCTTAGAGCCGTTGGGTCCGCCTGGATTTTGTTGACCTGCTCACCGGATTCCGTGAAACAGTAGATGCGCACGTGGAGCTGTGCCCCGGTGGCCGGTTGTCCATCGGAATCCAGGAGTCCAATGACGAGGCGGTTCTCGCCCACGGCCAGGTCTGAGGAGGCGATGACCCGTACGTAGCCGGAGTCGGATGGCTCCAGCACGACGTTGCTGGGGTTCTCGACGCAGGCTCTCGTGCCGGCGGACCCGGATGTATCTTCCTCGCCGCCGCCACAGGCGCCGAGGAACAGCAGCAGAGCGGCTGTTGCCGCCCCCAGGGCGGAGAACCGGCGGCTCACGCTGTCTACAGGCCTTTGTCGACCATCATCGCGCAGAGGTCGGACACGCGGCAGGCATAACCCCACTCGTTGTCGTACCA
This sequence comes from Dehalococcoidia bacterium, assembly GCA_035702935.1. Lineage (GTDB taxonomy): Bacteria > Chloroflexota > Dehalococcoidia > SM23-28-2 > RBG-16-64-32 > DASSZB01. The sequence continues at coordinate 3,245 of DASSZB010000134.1, read as the reverse complement.
GGCGAGCGTCTTGACCAGGTTTCCGCCCATCACCATCGTGCTGAGGGAGTCGAAGATAGAGCTGCGCACGTCGCCCCGGAAGTCGGACGAGACGAGGGGCTCGTCGCAGTAGCCGAGAATACCCCGCAGTTGCTCGGAGGCGGCGTCACTGAAGGCCTCGTTGACAGCTTCGACGGTCACCGACTTGTCGACAGTGGCGACGAAATCACAGACGGAGACCGTGGGCGTGGGCACGCGGAAGGCCATGCCGTCCAGGCGGCCCTTGAGCTCGGGCATGACGAGAGTGACGGCCTTGGCGGCGCCGGTGGTGGTGGGGATGATGTTGAGGCCGGCCGAGCGGGCGCGGCGCAGGTCCTTGTGGACCGTGTCCAGTATGACCTGGTCGTTTGTGTAAGCGTGGATCGTGGTCATAAAGCCCTTATCGATTCCGAAGCGGTCGTGCATCACCTTGACCACGGGGGCGATGCAGTTGGTGGTGCAAGAGGCGTTGGAGATGATGTGGTGCTGCTTCGGGTCGTACTTATCGTCGTTGACGCCGATGACCACGGTCAGGTCCTCGTTCTTGGCCGGCGCGCTAATGATCACCTTCTTCGCGCCTCCGCCGTCGATGTGGGCTCGCGCCTTCTCCGCGTCGGTGAAGATGCCGGTGGATTCGATCACCAGCTCGACGCCGAGGTCCTTCCAGGGGATAGTGCCGGGGTCTCGTTGGGCGAGGACCTTGATGCTGCTGCCGTTGACCCGGATCTCGCCCTCGCTGGCGCTGATGTCACCGGGGAACTGGCCGTACGTGGAGTCGTACTTCAGCAGGTGGGCGTTGGTCTTGGCGTCAGTTAGGTCGTTGACGGCTACAACGTCGAGTTTGTCAGGATGCAGGTCGTGGATGGCCTTGTAAACCTGGCGGCCAATGCGGCCGAACCCGTTGATGCCGATGCGGACGGACATGGGGGCTTGCCTCCTTCGTTAGCTCGGGGCTCTGCAGGACAAGTATAAGCTTGTCACCCGGAGCGCGGGCAAGTTAAGAGCCTGTTGGCGGAGAACCAGCGGGCCCTTCGGCCGGTTTCCGGTTACCCGGCGCGGCGCTGGTGCTGCAGGTTCAGCTCCTGGTCCAGCATCCGGCGGAGGCTGGCCAAGGCCCGGAACTGGATGACGCGCACTGCGCCGACACTTTTGCCGAGGACGCTGGCGATGTCCGGGTAGCCGAGGTCGTCGATGAACCGCATCACGATCACCTGGCGCTGCTCGTAGGGCAGCCTGCGGACTTCGTGCCAGACGCGTTCGCCGTCCACCTTGATCTCGCAGGAGTGCTCGGGCGAGAAGAACGCGCCGGTGGCCTCGATGGTGTCCGGGATCTGCGAATGTCCGAAGTTCTTAGCTGACTTGCGGTGGTTGATGACCGTGTTGCAGGTGATACGGAGCAGCCAGGCCACAAACGGGACTCCGCGCGATTCGTAACGCGGAATAGCTTCGAGGGCTTTCAGGAAGACCTGGGCGGTGACATCTTCGGCCAGGACCGGGTCGCCGGTCAGGAATTGGGCGTGGCGGAAGACTCTCAGGGCATAACGCTCGTAGAGCTCTCCAAACGCCTTGCGGTCCCCCCCGCGCGCAAGAGCGATGAACTGATCGTCACCGATTTCGATGACGGCAGACCGACGCATGGATCCCTCCCTTGGGCTCTGAGCAGTTCGGTTTGCCCGGAAAAACCTTTAGCCGGACTGAGAGGTGCGGCAGAGGAGCCAGCAGCGGGTTTTCGCGGGGTTTCTCTGATTTACCTTGATTGTAGACGGAAGTTATATGTCAGTCAAGGTATTCCGCATAAATCAATAGTGAATTCTATTTCCAATATTGGCGTATAGATTTCCGGTTGACACTGTTCGAGCCGCTGGCCTAATGTTGGGCTGCATTTCAGCCCATATGGAGGTCGCCCCGTGGAGTTCAAAGAGGTCGTCGGCCGTCGCCGTTCCATCCGCTTTTTCGATCCAGACAAGCCCGTCGAGCGCGACAAGATACAGGCCATTTTGGAGACCGCCCGGCTTGCCTCCTGCGCCGTCAACGCGCACTGGCTCCGTGCGATCGTCGTGGAGCGGGACAAGATCCCGCCGGAGAAGCTCAACCAGTTGAAGACACCCGTGGCGGCGCTCACGCTGGACCTGGCGCCGGTGCACATTTACTTCTTCTGTGACCTCGGAATCGTCAACCAGATCAAGGGCTCGCGACTCCGGGAGCTGGTGGACGTGGGAGCCCTGGCCCCCACGCATGGCTGGAGCCATAAGTTCGTGGACGACTTCGTTTACCCTCAGATCCTTGAGCCCATGACCAAGAACCTGCAGGGCTACCTGGCGGCGGCCATGGCCGATGCTGGCGGCGCCGCGCACCTGGCGCTCCTGGCGGCCTTCGACGAAGGCCTGGGCGCCTGCCTGAACACGCCAAATCCCGTGCTCACGACGCAGATCTTTGGTGTCCCGCAGGACTGGGTGTCACTCTGGGTCATGCTGGTGGGCTATCCGTCCGAGTCCTGGGAGGCGGGCGGGCAGCGGCCGCGGCCCCCCTTCGAGGAGCTCTACTTCGACGGTGAGTACGGCAAGCCGTTCCCCCGCGACCCCGCCGTCGTCGAAAGGCTCACAAGGCAGAAGATGTTCCAGACGCCCGCGCCATTGCCCGGACGGCGCGACGAGATCCGTAAGCTAGCCGAAAAGTACGGCCTGCCGGAGTAGCCGGCCGTTGTCAGCCGCACTGAGAGACCAGCAGACAATCCAGACCTGGTTGCGGGGCCTCACCGAACAATGGGGCGAGGCTCCGTCAGACTTCGATCAGCGTGTCGCAATCGTCGGGCGATTCTGCGACTTCGTGGAGCAGGAGCCGGACGCCATCATCGCCGCTTGCTCGCGGGAGGTGGAGAGCGGGAAACGTATCCGGATCAAGGAGCGCCGACTCTATACCGAGAGGATCGCCGAGTTCCAGCAGTCGGTGGACGGGGACGCCAGGGCCCAGGGACGCGCGGGCAACGTCATCCGCAGCTTCTTCATCCACAACGGCATCTTCATGCAGGCCGGACTACACGCGTAGGCCGTCCAAAGGTCAAGAGGGGCTCTCGTGGGCTCTCAGCCTCCCGGACGACAGCGACCTGAGCGGAACACAGGTGGGTGTGGACAGGGGTCAATTGTCACACGAGTCGCGGGCCCCAGTGCGCGGCCGGCGATGCTGGACGGCCCGAAGGCGTACTGGGCCACCTTGAATCTCTGGACAGA
>DASSZB010000428.1:0-2038 GCA_035702935.1 Dehalococcoidia bacterium | reverse complement strand
GTTCGAACCGCGTCTGCGCCTAGCAGCGGAGGGGCATCTGCCGATGCGGGCGGTGCTGGACCGGTCCTCGCGCATGGCCGGCGCCGCGGTAGACGAGCGGGAGGTCCTGGAGAACGGCGTCCGCTTCCTGGTGGACCTGGCGCACGGACAAAAGGGCGGGCTCTTCATCGACCAGCGCGAAAACCGGGTACGAGTTGCGCGGCGGGCGCGTGGGAAGTCCGTCCTGAACCTGTTCGGCTACACGGGCGGCTTCGCGGTGCACGCGGCCGTGGCCGGCGCCCGCAGCACCGACACTGTGGACCTGGCAAAGCCCGCGATCGAGGCCGCCCGGCGCAACTTTGAGCTAAACAACCTGCCCATGGAGCGCGCGGGGTTCCACGCCCTCGATGCCTTCGCGTTCTTGACGGCGGCGATCGAGCGCGGGGACCGGTGGGACATCGTCGTCTCCGACCCGCCTAGCTTCGCCCCCAGGAAGGATGCGGTGCCTGCGGCGCGCCAGGCCTACCAGCGATTGCACAAGCTGGCATCGGCCGTCACGGCTCCGGGCGGTCTGCTGTGCGCGTCATCCTGCTCCAGCCACTTCGGGAAGGAGGACTTCCTGGCAAGCGTCGAGGCCGGTGCCCGGCAGGCCGGTCGCCACTGGGTGTTCGAAGCCCTGCACGGCGCCGCGTTCGACCACCCGGTCCTGGCGGCGTTCCCGGAAGGGGACTACCTGAAGTTCGCGATCGGCGTCGTCCGTTAGGAGGGCTGCAGAAGGCGGCACGAATTGTCCACGGAGCTGACCACGGGCGGGGGACTTCGCCGCGCTTAATACTTCTGTGACGATTTTCGCAATGGGGCGCGGTATGCTCGGAGAGGATAGAGAACGGAGGACTGTGGCATGCGAAAGGCAACTTTGATTCGAATGCTCGCGGTGTCGGCAGCGGGGCTGGCCGTGGCGGCGGGCGCCGTGGGCGCGGTGGCCGCGACCCGCGACTCCGGAACGGACAACTCCAAGGACCAGGCGCTGCAAGAATCGACACCGACGCCGGCACCGGAATCGGACCAGCCTTGGTTGGGGATCATGGCGCATCGCTCCAGGGACGACTCCGGACTGGTGATCAGGCACGTGGAGGCGGACGGCCCGGCGGATAAGGCGGGTCTGGAGGCCGGTGATGTGATCAAGGCGATCGACGGCACCGAGGTCCAGGACGTCGAGGACGTGCGCGACGCGGTCAACGATAAGAGCGTGGGCGACGAGGTGACGCTCTCGGTCGTCAAGAATGGCGTTGAGGACAGCGAGGCCGACGCTTCGGACGTAAAGGTGACGCTGGAAGCGCGGCCGACGCTGGCCGATATCAAGGACCAGATCGGCGAGGCATTCGACCGGTTCCTGGGCGGCAGTTTCAAGTACCTGGACGACGACGGCAAGGAAGTCACGGTGGAGGCCGTGCCGGGGACGGTGAAGAGCGTCAGCGACACGGAGATAACGATTGACGTCAACGGGGACGCGGGTGAAAGGAAGTTCACGCTTCCGGAGGCTGCCCGCGTCCCGGACAACCTCTCCGAAGGCGACCGGGTGACGGTGGTGCTGAAGGATGGTGAGGTGCAGGGCGTTCACCCGGGCGCCTTCGGGATGATGGGCGGCATGCTGCCCGGACTGGATGGCTTCCCGATGCCGTTCAAGGGGCGCGGTTTCGAGATGCCGTTCCGCGAGTTCGGCCCCCGCGGCCCCGGCGGCGACTGGGCACCGTATCACGAATCTGACGACAACGAATCGGGGCCTGACGCGTAATCAGGCTCACGCATGGTATCCCTCCCAGGTAACGGGCGGGCCGGTAGGCCCGCTCGTTGTCTTTATTGCGTGTGGCGGCGGTCGCGCTTAACATTTGATGAGCCGTTTTACGCCCTTCGCGCGGGAGTCTCGTAGGATGAGGGATTTCGGCCAAGATCATCGACCAAAACATGCACATGTTCGCACCGGCGGCGGAGGTGGCCCGCTAAGGCCGATGAGGATCTGGGAGGCGATGTGCCCGTGATCTCACGGCGGCCGTTCGGC
>DASSZB010000372.1:0-2031 GCA_035702935.1 Dehalococcoidia bacterium | reverse complement strand
TTGATGAGGGCGCTGACGGTAAGCAGGCTGATGAAGCCGGCGCCGATGACAAAGCAGGACTTCGCATCTGCCATCTGCCGCTGGATCTTCTGAGTGTCGGCGAGCGTCCAGTGGTAGCAAGGGTCGGCGTCCTCGATGCCCAGGACGGGCGGGACGCGGGACTCCGAGCCGGTGGCGATGAGGAGCTTGTCGTAGTTCATGGCCGGCGCGCCGAGGAAGTGAACGGCTTTCTTCACCGGATCCAGGTGGTTGGCGGCGGCGCCGGAGACCAGCATGACGCCGTTCGCGCGGTAGTACTCGGGCTCCTGGAGGGTGATCTGGCCGAGACGCTTCTCGCGGGAGAGGACGTACGGCAGCGCGACCCGCGAATAGGTGGGCTCCGGCTCCTTGGACACCACGGTGATGAGGCCATCCCTGTCGCGGGCGCGAATGGCGTCGATGGCGCTGAGCGCGGCAGCGCTGTTGCCCAGGATGACGTATCGGGTCACGCCTGTATCCCTAGTCTGGTGAGGGTTTCGGATGACGGGTTGCCGTCCTCGTCCCAGCCGCGCAGGCGATAGTATTCCTCGAGCATGGGGGCGAGTTCGACGACCTGGGCCTGCACGGCGCCGTTGGTGAGGGGCTCGCGGGTCATGCGTGGCGGGAGGCTGTCGTCCACGCGACTGAGGCCGGCCTTCTGGTTGAAGAGGCGCTCCAGGTTCCAGATGCGCTCGCCGGCCTCGAGCCACTTGTCGAGCGTGATGCTCTCCCCGGTACAGGCGGTGTAGAGCTCGGCCTGGCGGTCGGAAGGGACCGCGTAGCCGGTGAATTCGCAGATACCAACTGAGTCGAGCGCGGCGTTCTCGTTCTGGAGGTGGACGAGGAGGGCTGCCTTGCCCTCGATGGAGAAGGCGTCCATGCGCTGGTCCATGGGGGCGAACCACTCGGCCTTCATAGCGTAGCCGCGGAGGTGGCAGGCGCCGCGGTTAGAGGTGGCGTATCCCAGGCCCATGCCCTTGGCGCCGCGGGGGTCGTAGGCGGCGAAATCCTGCTTCTTGGAGCCCATGAACAGCTCGGGGTGGCCGTAGTGTTCAGCGAGGCGGTAGCCGCCCTCAGCCAGCAGACCACCGAACTTACCCGTGCGGTAGGTCATCATCTCGAGCAGGCGGATGACGGCGTCGTTGTTGCCGAAGCGGACTTCCGTGCCGACGTCTGCGAGGTCCCCAATCGGAATGTAGCCGCGCTCGGCCAGCTCCATGGCGGTGGCGATGGCGCCGCCCGCGGAGATGGTGTCCACCGCGTACTGGTTGCAGAGCTGGTTGGCGTACAGGACAACGTCGAGGTCGCCGACGCCGCAGTCGCTGCCCAGGCCGAAGATCGTCTCGTACTCCGGGCCCTCGGTGCGTCCGTTCCATTTCGCGGTCGGGGCGGTCTGGGTGACGCGGGCGCAGCCGATGGGGCAGGAGTAGCAGCCCTTATTCCGCTTGAGGACGGTGTTGGCGATGGTCTGGCCGGAGATGGCGGCCGCGCCCTCGAACTGCCCTTTCTGGAAGTTATTCGTGGGCAGGATGCCGACGGTGTTGGTGAAGCCCACGGTGGAGGCGGTGCCCATGCCGCGAAGAGCCTTAGCCGTGGTAGGCGAAGCATTGATCGCCTGCATGCAGTCGAAAACCAGTTCGCCGAACTTTATGGCGTCCGCAGCCTGCACGGCGCCGGTGCCGCGGACGGCGATAGCCTTGATGTTCTTCGAACCCATCGCCGCGCCCACACCGGAGCGTCCGGCGGCGCGGGACTTGTCGTTGATGACGCAGGCGACGCGGTTAAGGTTTTCGCCTGCGGGGCCGATGCCTGAGATGCGGGCCTGGGGGTCGGTCTCGGCCCGGATGAGGTCTTCGCTCTCGTCGGTGGTCTTGCCCCAGACGTGGACCGCGTCGCGTAGCTCGACATGGCCGTTGTGAACCCACAGGTAGACGGGTTTCGGGGAGCGGCCCTCGAGGATGACCATGTCGTAACCGGCGAACTTGAGTTCCGGCCCCCAGTAGCCACCCGAGT
>DASSZB010000349.1:0-10393 GCA_035702935.1 Dehalococcoidia bacterium | reverse complement strand
CGGTCTGGCGAAGGAAGGCTGCCGCGTGGCCATCTGCGCGCGCGGGCCGGCGGACCTCGAGGCGGCGGCCCAGGAGATCCGCGCCGCCACCGGTGGGAAGGTCCTCCCCCTCGTCTGCGACATGGCCTCCTACGATGACATCAAGCGGGCGGTCTCGGAGACCGCCGAAAATTTCGGGCGGCTCGATATCGTCGTCAACAACGCCGGTGGCCCGCCGACAGGCACTTTCGAGACACTGGACGAGCGCTACTGGCAGCACGCCATCGAGCAGAACCTGCTCTCCGCCGTGCGCACGACACGCGAGGCGCTGCCGCACCTGCAACGGTCAGGATCAGGCCGCGTCATCAACGTGACCTCGGTCGCCGTGAAACAGCCGATCGATGGGCTCATGCTTTCGAACGCCACGCGGCTCGGCGTCATCGGCTGGGCCAAGACGCTCTCGAGAGAGCTGGCGCCCCATGGCATCACCGTGAACAACGTCTGCCCCGGGAACATCGCCACGGAGCGCCTGATGTCCCTGATCGAAGAGCGGGCTCGGCGCCAGGGCGTGGGCCTGGAGCAGGCCGTGCAGGTGGAGGAAGGGCGCATCCCCATGGGCGTGCTCGGCGAGCCGGAGGACGTCGCCAATCTCGTTGTGTTCCTGGCGTCGACGAAGGCACGGTACGTAACCGGCACGACGATCCAGGTCGACGGCGGCAGCACCACCGCCGTGTTTTAGGTGCCAGGTGTCAGGTGTCAGCATGGAGTAGCGGCGCAAGCTTTCCCCGCCCCGCCTGCGTCTGAACGCGAAAGGGGCGCCCGTTGCGAGCGCCCCTTTGTTCTCCGAGTGAACTTTGGCTAGCCAGGCCGCCCGCTGTAACTCGGGTCGTCCTGGTCGATCCAGACATTTGCCGTCCACTGCGAGTTGCCGAACCAGGGGAACGTCACGCGGTTCTTCAGGTACGGCCACGAGATCGTGCCGCCGCCGGGCGCCGCATAGTCGAGGCGCGCGTGGGCGACCGGCGACTCGGGGTTCGTGATGCCCAGCAGGTAGCGCTGGATGTCGTACCCCAGCGCCTTGCGCTTCTCGATGTCGAACTCGCGGCGCTGGTCGTCCAGCATCTTGTCGAACACGGGGTCGCTAACCCGGAACGAGTTCTTGGGTCCGCCCGTCTTGAAGTACGGGTAACACCAGTCGTCAAGGTCGATCCAGCCGTTGTCAAAGCCCCAGGTCATGCCGCCCTGGTCGCATTCGTCCTTGATCAGTCCCTCGGCAATCCGCGAGTAGGGCACGGCCTGGAACTTGACGTCGCCCTCGAAGCCGAGGACGCCCTTGATGGACTGGATGTACGTAGGCGCATAGCGGCGGATGTATTCCGGAACGTCTGCGAACCAGATCATGGGGAGCTCAGGGCTGCCCGCGGCCTCGTAGAGACGGCGCGCCTCCGTCTTGTCCGCTTCGCGCTCGGCGCCCTTCCGATAGCCTGGCAGCGCCAGCAACTCATCGTCCGGCAGCGCCCAGTAGGAGATCGCCGGGCCGATGGGGCCGCACTTCACCCAGGTGCCGCTGCCGATCACGTCCACCACCTGCTGCCGGTCCACCGCCAGGTAGAGCGCGCGGCGAACCTTCCAGTCGTCAAACGGCTTGCAATTGGTCTTGAAGCGTGTGTTTAGCCAGCCGGAGACCGTGCCCCGGATGTATTCCACGTCGTTCGAGTCCATGAAGTCGGGGATCCAGCCCGGATTGTCAATGAAGCCGGCGACGTCGATCTCCTTGCGCTCGAAGAGCGACTGGATCGTCACGTCGTTGAGGCCCTGTCCGGTGGCCTTGTAAGCGTCCAGAAAGGGACGCCCCAGGCTGGGGTCATCCCAGCCGAACCACGCCGGGTTGCGCTTGGCCACGTATTCGATGCCGAACTGAAGGTTGTCCCACATGAACGGCCCGGTGCCAATCATGCGGTCGCCCGGGCGTGGCGCGCGGTCGCCGAAGGCGTCCACGGAGTCCCATGGCTTACCCGTGGGTCCGTTCTCCATGTCCACGATCTCCCTGGGGATGATCATGGCGTTGGTGTCGGCCATGAAGTGACGGAAGGGGGCGGTGGGCTCCTTGGTGGTGATGCGGAGCGTATATTCGTCCACCTTCTCCCTCTTGTCGATGGTGGAGTACTGGCTAGAGCGGTAGTAATAGGCCCTCTGCGCACTGTCCGGGTTGGCCTGCCGCGTGTAGCTGTAAATGATGTCGTCCGCGGTCAGTTCACGCCCGGCGACGGCCGGGAAGTTGCTGCGGATCTTCTCCGTGTCGTGGAACTTCACGCCCTTGCGCAACCTGACGATGTAGGTCAGTTCATCGACTATCTCTGGCTGGTCCTCGGCCAGGTCCGGGACGATATTCTCGAACGTCGGCTGCTCGTGGCTCCGGTACATGTAGAGCTTGCTGAAGACGGCAGACTGGTTGGCGTACATGGGCCCGAACTGGGTCTGGTGCGGGTCGTAGCGGTCGAGCACTACGGGGTCGAAGCCGATATAGACCAGGGTCTTGCCCTTGCCGGAATCGCTCGTGGGCCACACAGGCGTGCGCCGGGCGTCGTTGGGCTTGATGTTGAACTGCTCGACACGGGCAAGCGGGTTGTTGCTGTCTCCTGATGCGCCGGGTGAGCCGCCGGGAGGCCCGGAGCTTTCCCCACCGCAGCCAACCACCGTGCCCAGGGCTATGCCGCTGCCCGCGAGCGCCGTGCCGGTCATCAGCCGCCGCCGGCTGATGCGTTTGCGCCAGAACTTATCCCAGTACTCAGCCATGCCTGTCATGTCTCCTTTCGATTCGGGCGGTCAGGTGGAGGGCATGCCGGCAGCGCAAGGTGAGTCCGCTCTACAAGCGCAACCGGGGGTCGAGGACGTCGCGCAGGGCATCCCCCGCGAGGTTGAAGGCGAGAACGGCGACGGCGATAGCGCCCGCCGTGAAGAAGACAGGGTTGGGGTTGGTGCTGATGCGAGTGTAGGAATTGCTCAGGTCCAGGCCCCAGGACGTGCCCAAGGGCACCGCCTGCGGCACCACGAAGCTGAGCGCGGCCTCCGCCAGGATCACCACGCCGATGCCCGTGGAAAAGACGACGATGATGGAGGCCATGATATTGGGCAAGATGTAGCGGAACATGATGCGCACGTCGTTGGCGCCGATCACCCGCGCCGCCTCCACGTATTGCTGCTCTCGCGTCGCCAGGACGACGCCGCGCGTTATGCGCTGGACACTCGTGATGCCCACAAATCCAAGCGCAAACGCCGCCATCATCAGGCTTGCCGTGGGACCGCTTCCCAAGGGATTGATGGTAACGATGAGGATCAGCGCGATAAGCGGCGGGAACGACTGCAAGGCGTCCATGAACCGCTGCACCGTGGTATCGATCCACTTTCCGAAGTATCCGGAGATCACACCCACGGCTGTGCCCAGGATCGTCGCGATCGTCAGCGCCCAGAAGCCCACGAACATGGAGCGGCGGGCGCCGACCACGATGCGGGCGTACATGTCACGCCCGTTGTTGTCGGTGCCAAACCAGTGGTCGAAGCTGGGGTCCTCGTTTTGCGAAAGGCTGCCGTCGACATCGTAGAAGTTTGCTTCTTCGCCATAACGAGCCAGCCATGGGCTACCGAGCTCGAACCCGAAGGGCCTGTCGGGCAGGGAAGGCAAGCCGAATTCGGCCTTCGGAGTGCCCAGCGTCATCACGAACAGCACGAAGACCAGGAAGAAACCGAAGGCGCCCAGCGGCTTCCGGCGCGTGAACTTCCACACGTTGGACAGCGCCGAGGGGCGCTTGCGCATCGGCGCCTCGGCGGCCACCGCGCCTATGCTCCCTGCTTGCTCTTCCAGGTACATCGATCGGCCCGTTCCCTAGCTGTACCTGATCCGCGGGTCAAGCCACCCGTATGCCACGTCGATGAGCAGGTTGATGAACACCAGGCTGAGGGCGACCACAATGACCACGCCCTGCACGGCCGGAAAGTCCGGGTTCTGCGAGGCCGCACTCGTCACGTAGAACCCAATTCCCGGGATGCGGTAGATGAACTCGAGCACCACGTTCCCGCTGACGATGCTGCCGAGGAGGATGCCGACGATGGTGAGCACGGGGATTAGCGCGTTCTTCAGCGCGTGCCGGACGATGATCACGCGCTCCTTCAGTCCCTTGGCCCAGGCCGTGCGCACGTAGTCCTGGCGCAGGACCTCCAGCATCTGGGAGCGCAGGAAGCGCATCATCACGGCGCCGGTCCCCAGGCCGCCGACGAGCGCCGGCGCCAGCATATTCTTGATGTTCTGTTGCGGGTCCTCCGTCAGGCTTGCGTAATGGCCCTGGGGACCAAACCAGTCCGGTAAGAACGTGTCACTGGCGTACACGGTTAGCAACAAGATGCTGAGGATGGCCACGACGAAGACTGGTATGCCCAGCAGGGCGATGGAGAAGAAGCGTAAGAAGTAGTCTATCCAGGTGTCCTGGCGGATCGCTGAGATTATCCCCACGGGCATGGCGATGATCAGTGCGACGACGATCTGGAGCAGTCCCAGCTCCACCGAGGGGCCGATCCGCTCCTTGATCTCCTTCGAGATCGGGTCGTGGTTTCCGACGGTCGAGTTGCCGAGATCGCCCTGGACGAGGCCGGACATGAAATCCCAGTACTGGCGGGGGACTGAGTTGCTCAGCCCCAGTTCCGCGCGGGCGATGTCGTAACACTGCTCGGCCAGCGTGATGTCCCCGCCACCGGTGCAGGCGCCCGCGCGACGGCTCACCGGGGTATCCGAGTCAACCCGCAGAGCGGCGAAGATCATCGTGGCCACCAGGAAGAGCACCACGAAGTTCAGCAGGAGCCGGCGGATGATGTACTGCTGCATGGCGCGCGGACTCCTAGGAGTTGTCCCCTCCGAGCATGGCGAGCGGTCTCAATCGGCGAGTGTGTTTCAACTTAGGCTGTATGTGGGGCGGCCTTCAGGTGGGTAGAAATTAGCATCGGGCCTATTCCATGTCAAGCAAAGACCTTTCCCCGTCTGGCCTGCGAAGCTGGCCGATGGCCGGCGGCCCCTATGAGGCCTGCCGATAATACGCCGGGAGAGCGTTCTCGGCTTCACGCCGGCGCTCTAGTTGACCCGTCTGCTTGACAGATAACGCTTGACAGGTTAACTGAGCAAGCCTTAGGATAGTTCCTGAAGTCACAAACTGATGTGACGCGCCAAATCCTTCTCAGGAAGGACCGGGGAATCCAACAAATGGGGTGAATTCCTTCCGTCGCGGAAGGATAGGGTCAACCCTTTCGACCCGAACCCGACAGCTAACCTCGGCGGCGTCTCGAAAGGGCCTGGCCAGAATAGTTTGGTAACGGCCTTTTTTATTGTCCACAGGGAGGTGGGGTCGATGCAGACTGCTCCACCGCGCAGCTGCCCGCGGTGTCAGGGTTCAATGCTCTTCGAGGAAGACTGGTACGGCGCTTATAGCACGTGCCTGTCCTGCGGCTACGTCTACGAAATCGGCGCCACCGCCGCTCTGGAACTAGAGTCCGAGAGCAGCGGCGAGCACCGCCAGCGGCGTCGCCAGCCGTCCCACGGCAAGCTTCGACTGTAGCCGACCCGGCCGGAGGATACTGGACCGGCGGAGGGCCTGCCAGCAGGCAGAATCTTCGTATCTTGTTCAACACCTCTCATCAGAGGCGCGCCGTTTTTCACCGGCCCCGGACCGCAATAGGCACCTGAAAATCTTCAACGTTAGGCTTCTTCCTATACGCGGTATACAAAATATTCACCGTCTACCGGCCGCGCGCGTATTGCCTTCGCTCCTGACGCATCTTTATCCTCTTCCTTGCAAGGTGGTCCAGAACCTGCCGGTTTTGAAGGGAGTCACTTGCGGGAGACAAAGGGAGGGATAGAGGACATGCTCTCTCCAATCAAGGAGAGCGACAGCTCGTACTCACCGCTGCAACTGCATTTCCTGAGGCGCCTGAACCGCCTCCTCCGGCTGCGCGCCGAACAGGCCGGGCAGCTTAACGAGGATGGCGTCCGCCTGATCGACCGCGCGATCTACTCCAGCTATTGCGACGCCGTAGACCTGGAGATCGCCGACGAAGCGCAGAAGCTGTTGCACCGGTTCGCTACGACCGCCAAACAGTAGGCACGGGGTAGCCGGCCGGCGCCAGCGCGAGAGGCGCGGCGCCGAAACGGCGCGCCCCACCCCGGGTGACGGGCCCCGCGTGGCCTGTTTTTTTGTGCTCCGCGGATCGCGCCTAATCCTCGGCCGCTACTGTATTGCGGAGCACGCCGATGCCATCGATCGACACCTCGACAACGTCCCCGGCGGTGAGGGTGGGCGTTACGCCGGGGGTACCCGTGAACACCAGGTCACCGGGCTCCAGCGTCATCACCTGCGAGGCGAAGCTCACCAGGCCGGCCAGGTTGTGTATCAGGGCCGACGTGTTGGTGGCCTGCTTCTCCTCGCCGTTGACCAGCGTCCGCAGCTCCATGTCCGCCGGGTCCAGGCCGGTGGCCACGTAGGGGCCGATGGGCGCGAACGTGTCGCTCCCCTTGGCCCGCCACCACTGCACGTCGTCGCGCTGCCAGTGGCGGGCGCTGATGTCGTTCCCGCAGGTGTACCCGAAGACGTAGTTCAGGGCCTGGGCGGCGCTGACGCGACGGCAGCTGCGGCCGATGACGGCCACCATCTCGCCCTCGGCGTCCACGCGCCGCGCCCCGGCCGGCAGGACAATCGTATCCCCGGGCCCGATGACGGACGACGAGGGCTTGAGGAAGAGCTGCGGCACCGAAGGCGCCTCGTCCTTGTCGACGATGGCTTTCGCGCTGGTGACGTGCGATGGGTAGTTCACCGCTGCCGCCAGGATCTTGGGCGGGACGACCGGCGCCAGCAGCCGGACATGCGCCAGCGGCAGCGCGGACCCCGCCGGCCTGTGCGGGCCGAAAAGCCCGCCCTCTATCGGCGTGACGTGGTCGCCATCCACCATCCCGTAGGAGACTGCGTCTCCGTGCTGGAAGCGGGCGAAGAGCATGGCTAGAAAGGGAGTACGAGACGCCGAAAGCGCTCGAGGTAGCGGCCGTCTGGTTCCCGCCAGAAAGCCTTGACCCGTTCCTTCATCTGGCCGAAGTCTTCGAACTGGCTCTGGTGCCGGCTAAGCGCCTCCAGCTTCATCTCCAGCACTTCGCTGACGTCCACCTCGAAGTTCACGTCGGAGGCGGTCCACAGGTAGAGCTCCTTGACGCTGAAGGGCTCCAGCCCCTCGTCCAGTAGCTCCGGGAAGCTGGGCCGGTTGCGGGCCAGCGGATAGACGGCGTCGATGGTCATGGCGCCCACGTTCCGGTGGTCCGGGTGGTTGATGAACATGTTGCGGACGATCTGGCCGGTGTCGTGTGTGAAAACGGCGTGCGGCTTGATCTTGCGGATGTGGCGGATGATCTCGCGCAGGAGGTCGCGGTTGTACTCCACCTCGCCGTCGACATGGTCAAGGAACGTCACCTCCGCTCCGCCGACCACCTTCACGGCCGCCCGCTGTTCTTCCCGCCGCATGGGCACGAGCTTGTCCGGGGTCATCTGCGGGTCCTCGCTCCCCTTGGAACCGTCGGTGCAGATGAGGTAGTGGAACTCCCACCCGTCCCTGGTCCAGAGATGGGCCGTGCCGGCGGCGCCGAACTCCGAGTCGTCGGGGTGCGCCGAGACGATCAGGGCGCGCTTCGGTCCTTCCTGCTCCTCGGGGGGCATCCTGATATCCTCCAGTCCGGTACCCATGCATCGGCTCGCGGCGGGCGCCAAAGTGTGCCGGGGCGCGCGTGATGGGAATTCTACAGGTGACACGCCGATATTGACAATCGAACGTATGGTCTCTTAGACTGGCCCAGAAAGCGAACATAGGTTCGTTACGGTCAACTCCCGCCGCACAGGAGGCCGGTTATGCGAGAGAAGGGCAAATCAGATAAGCAGCAGAGGATACTCGAGTACATCCGCAGCTTCATCGACCAACACGACTACCCTCCCAGCATCCGCCAGATCCAGGACGCCTGCGGGATCAGCTCCACCTCGGTCGTCGATTACAACCTCAAGCGCCTGGAGACCCGCGGCGTGATCCGCCGCGATCGCGAGGTCTCCCGCGCCATCGAGGTCCTCGAAGGGGGCGCCCGCCGCGCCCGCGTGGTCCCCGTGCCGATCGTGGGCACCATCGCCGCGGGCCAGGCCATCGATGTCCCCGAGGACAGCGCCTGGAGCGACGGGACGGAGGTGATCGAGGTGCCGCCCGAGGTCGTGCGCAACCGCGCCAACGTGTTCGCCGTCCGCGTGAAAGGCAACTCCATGATCGACGCCCTCGTCAGCGACGGCGACGTCGTCGTCCTCGAAGGGACCAGCGCCGCGCGCGAGGGTGAAATGGTCGCTGCCCTCCTCAAGGACCAGCAGGCGACGACGCTCAAGAAGTTCTATCGCGAGGGCCCCAGGATCCGCTTACAGCCGTGCAACGAGACGATGGCCCCGATCTACGCGGACGCCGACAACGTGGAGGTGCAGGGCCGGGTCATTCACGTCAGCCGCTCGTTCTGACCGTCAAGCCGGAGGCTCTGGCCGGCGCCACAGTTGGTATAATCCAGGAGTCCCGGGACCGCCCCGCGGTCTGTGCCCCCGGTAACCCGGGAAGAGGCCTCACTTTGGACGAGTTCATCCTGCGCATCGATGGCCTGCGCGCCGAATACGTCACGACGGACGGCGCCGTGCAGGCCGTGAACAACGTCTCGCTTTCTGTAGGCCGCGGCCAGACCCTGGCCCTCATGGGCGAAAGCGGGTCCGGCAAGACGTCCGTTGGCCTCTGCATCCTGAACCTCCTCCCGCACCCCGGGCGCATCACCGGCGGCCGTGTCCTCTACGAGGGCACGGATCTCCTAGAACTGGCCCCGGAGGAGATGCGGCACATCCGCGGCCGGGACATCGCCATGGTCTTCCAGGACCCCAGCTCGGGGCTGAACCCGGTCCTATCCGTGGGGCAGCAGGTCGAGGAAGTGATCACCACCCACCTCGATGTCTCGCGGCGCGAGGCCCGCGAGCGCAGCCTGGAAGTACTGGCGATGATGGGCCTGGCCGAGCCCGAGGACGTGGTCAAGCGTTACCCGTTCCAGCTCTCGGGAGGCATGGCCCAGCGCGTGATGATCGCCATCGCCACCGCCCTGGAGCCCCGCGTCCTGATCCTGGACGAGCCCACCTCCGCGCTCGATGTCACCGTGCAGGCGGCGATCCTGGAGGACCTCAAGCGGCTGCAGCAGCAACAGGGCACTTCGCTCCTGCTGATCACGCATGACCTCGGCGTCGTCGCCCAGATGGCCGATGAAGTGGCCGTGATGTACGCCGGCTCCATCGCCGAGCAGGCGCGCTCCCTGATGCTCTTCCAGCGGCCGCGGCACCCGTACACGTGGTCGCTGCTGGGTAGCCGCCCGCGCTGGGACCGCGACGCCGGCGACCGCCTGACGGCGATCCGCGGTACGCCGCCCAGCCTGCTCGATCTCCCGGACCAGTGCCCATTCTTGCCCCGGTGTCCGAAAGCCACGAACACCTGTCGCTCGGAGCCGGCGCCCCCGCTCGACGAGGTGGAGCCGCGGCACCTTGCCGCCTGCTACAACCCCATCTACCAGGGCGACGCCGCCAAGTAGTCGCTGCTCAGCCGGCGGTGCGCCGCGGCGCGCCAGCCGCCGCCAGGTCCTGCACCAGCAGCTCGAGCGCGACCTCTTCGTCGCACAGGCCGCTCTTGTGCTCGAAGTCGGCCTCCACGATCCGCCGGAAGGCCTGCCGCAGGCGTTCCAGGGGATAGCGGGACGCCTGGTCCGCCAGCTTATCCGCCGGAAACTGGCTGCTGAAGTTGAACGCCCGCATAATCGCCGCCGTGGATTCCCCCTCGTCCAGGATGCCGCGGGCGGTCGCCACCCTCCGGTAGGCGGCGGCTATCAGGCCCAACGTCCCCTGCGGGTTGTCTCCCTGCTCTCGCAGGTCGTTCAGCAGCTTCGTCGCCTCGTTGGCGCGTCCCTCCACGAGCGCGTCCCACAGCAGATAACCCTTCTGTTCCCGCTGCAGGGGTGAGAGCTCGTGGACGAGTTGCTCCGTGATTACCCCATCCGGCGCGGCGGCCGCCAGCTTGTCCAGTTCGTTGGCCAGGGACCAAAGGTCGTTGTACTCCTCCGACCGCTTCTGGTCGCCTACGAGCTGCGCGATCAGCCCTGCGACGCGGCTGTCCAGCCGCAATCCCTTTTCCCGCGCGCGGCGCTGGAGCCAGGCCGGCAACTCTTTCGGCTTCAGCGCCGGGAAACGGCGCACCTGGCCCAGCGGCGCCAGCGCTTCGAGGAGCGGCGGCTCGGACCTCATCCCGCCGTCCAGGAAGACTAGCGTAGTGCCCGACGGCATCGAGG
>DASSZB010000233.1:0-2574 GCA_035702935.1 Dehalococcoidia bacterium | reverse complement strand
CCGGCCAGGGTTTCGGCGGCCTCTATCGCCGCCGCCACCAGTTCGCCACAGGCGATCAAGGTGACGTCGGTTCCCGGGCGGAGCATGTTCCAGACTCCGAGTTGGAACCGGTACGACTCGTCGTAGATGATGGGGGTCTTCGGGCGCAGGGTGCGGATGTAGAACGGGCCCTCGGTGCGGGCTGCCGCTTCGATCGCCTGCCCGGCTTCCACGTAGTCCGCCGGGAAGATGATCCGGAACGGCGGCATCGAGAGCATAAGGGTAATGTCTTCAAGGGCTTCGGCTGAGGCGCCGTCTTCGCCCGTGACCACGCCGCCGTGGCTGGCCACCAGCTTCACGTTGGTTTTCGGCTGCGCCGCTGCCATGCGGAGCTGGTCGAAGCAATGGCCCGGCGCGAACACGCCGAAGCTGCTGCAAAAGGCGATCTTGCCCGCCGCTGCCAGCCCGGCCGCCACGCCGATCATGTTCTGCTCGGCGACACCAACCGGGAAGAAGCGCTCGGGGTACTTCTGGCCGAATTTGACCGCCGAGGTCGAGTATCCCAGGTCCGCGTCGACGCAAACGATGTCGAGCCCCGCCTCCATCAGCTTCACGAGCGTTGGGCCGAACGCGTTGCGAGTGGCTTCGGTCTTCGCGGCGGTCACCATCAGTCCTTCAGCTCCTGCAGCGCCTGCTCCAATTGTTCTGGGGTTGCTGCCTTGCCGTGATAGTCCGGGTTGTTCTCCATGAAGCTGACGCCCTTGCCCTTCGTCGTTTCGCAGATCACGGCCGTCGGCTGCCCCTTGTGCCCGCGAGCCTCCTCCAACGCTGCGATGAGGGCGGCGAAGTCATGCCCGTCCGGCACGCTAATCGTGTTCCAGCCGAATGCCTGGTACTTCTTCTCCAGCGGGTCCAGCGTCATGATGTTCGCCGTGTGCCCGTCCGCCATCACCCAGCCGCCCGGTATCGACGCCCCGTTCGGGTCACCGCCGGGATAGCGGTCGTAGTCGGAAAACCCATCGTTCTGGATGTGGTTGCGGTCCACGATGGCCGTCAGGTTGTCCGCCTTGTGGTGGGCAGCGGCCATGATCGCCTCCCAGGTCTGGCCTTCCTGCGAGTCGCCGTCGCTGAGGAGGCAGAAGACCTGGTAACCGCGGCCGTCGAGCCGCCCCGCCAGTGCTTGCCCCAGCGAGAACGAGAGGCCCATGCCGAGGGCGCCCGCCGACATTTCGATGCCCGGCGGGTTCCCCATGACTGTGTGCCCCTGTAGCCGGCTCCCGAGCCGCCGGAAGGTCATCAGCTCGTCGACGGGAAAGTAGCCGGCCTCGGCCAGGACGGAGTAGAGCACCGGCGTAGCGTGGCCCTTGCTCATGATGAAGCGGTCGCGGTCTGGCCACGAGGGGTTCTGCGGGTCGTGCCGCATCAGGCGGAAATAGAGTGAGGTGATGATCTCGACGGCCGAGAGAGGTCCCCCCGGGTGTCCGGAGTTGGCCGCCGTAGTCATCTCCAGGATGTGGCGGCGCACGCGGCGGGCGACCGCCTGGAGCTGGTCGATGGAGACTGTCTGCGCCTGGGCCAAAGTGTTCCCCCTGTCAGAGGCGTTCGGGGTCTGTGGCCATTATATTGCAACGCCCCCGCGCCCAGCGTCAAAGAGCCCTAACAATGAGCTGACGACTCGGGAAGCGCCGGTGCGGCGTAACACTGAACCGGATCTTAACCCTATTCTGCGCTGCGTCCTGTCTTGCCGGCGCCTTTCCCGCTATCATTTCTCCGTGATCATCGACTTCCACACACACATCTTCCCGCCCGAGGTCCGCACCCGCCGCAAGAGCTATCTCGAACGGGATGCCGCGTTCGGCGAGATGTATACCAGCGCCAAGGCCAAGGTGGCCACAGCTGAGGACCTCGCGGCCAGCATGGAAGAGTCCGGCGTGCAGATCAGCGTCGCCCTGGGCTTTGCCTGGCGCGAGCATGAGTTGATTGTCCGCCACAACGACTACCTGCTGGAGACGATGATCAGGGGTGAAGGTCGCATTATCCCGTTCTGCACCGTGAACATGGCGGATGATCGCGCCGGGGAGGAAATCGAGCGCGTGGCCGCGGCCGGTGCGCGTGGTCTCGGAGAACTGCGGCCGGAGACCCAGGGCTGGGACCTGAATGGCCCTTCGGGCGAACGCCTGGCCGAACTCGCCCTCAAGCACAACCTGGTCCTCTTGTTCCACGTCACCGAGCCGGCCGGGCACCCCTATCCCGGCAAGTTTGGCCTCTCCCTGTCGTCGTTCACTCGCTATGCAGCGAAGCACAAGCGCTTGCGCCTGGTGGGCGCGCACTTTGGAGGCGGGCTGCCCCTGTTGCTGGAGAGCGACGCGCGGGAAACCGTGGCCGGCGTAGCCATAGATACGGCGGCGAGGAGTTACCTCTACACGCCGGAGGAGTACCGGCTGGCCACGCTGCGGATGCCCGGGCGAGTCCTGTTCGGGAGCGACTACCCTCTCATTCCCCAGAAGAAGGACATCCAGGCCATACGCGCGTACACCCCTGACCCCGGCGTGTGTGAGGCCGTCCTCGGCGGGAACGCCGCCGCCTTCCTGGGCC
>DASSZB010000216.1:0-3154 GCA_035702935.1 Dehalococcoidia bacterium | reverse complement strand
CCCGGACGGCCACGTCCCCCATCGCCACCAGTTCCTGCGCGCCGGTGTCCAGGCGCTTCAGCGTCACGGCTCCATCGGCCAGCTCCCGCTCTCCGATGATGGCGGCGTAGCGGGCGCCGATGCCGTCGGCGTGGCGCATCTGGGCCTTCAGTGACCGCGCGCCCGTCGAGGCCGTGGCCGCGATGCCGGCGCGGCGCAGCTGTGAGGCGAGGCTAAAGGCCTCGACTCGTGCGGCCGGTGTCGTGTACGCCACCAGGACCTGCGTGGCCTCAAAGGCCGGCACCCGCACCTCCTGGCGCTTGAGGTTGAGGATGATGCGCTCGACGCCGGTTCCGAAACCGATGCCGGGCGTAGGCCGGCCACCCAGGAGCTCGATGAGGCCGTCGTAGCGCCCCCCGCCGCCTATGCTGCTCTGCCCGCCCTCCTCCTTCGGCTGCACCTCGAAGACGGTGCGCGTGTAGTAGTCGAGGCCGCGGACGAGGCGCGGGTTCAGGAGGTAGGGGATCGCCGCTGCTTCCAGGTACGACTTGAGATCGGCGAAGTGCGAGGCACACTCGTCGCAGAGGTGATTGGTAATGGGCGGAGCCTTCGCGATTACCGGCTGGCACTGGGGCATCTTGCAGTCGAGGATGCGCAGCGGATTGCGTTCGAATCGCTCTTTGCAGTCGGTGCAGACCTGGTCGAGCCTATCCCGATAGTAGTCGCGCAGCACCTCGAGGTACGCTGGGCGGCATTTGCCGTCGCCGATGCTATTTAGGTTCAGCGTGAGACCGGTCAGTCCCAACTCCTCGTAGAGGCGCCACAGGAGTTCGATGATCTCGGCGTCGACGGAGGCGTCCGCTTCCCCTACAGCTTCGGCGCCGAACTGGTGATGCTCGCGGTAGCGACCGGCCTGGGGGCGGTCGTAGCGGAAGTTGGGGGCGAGATACCAGAGGCGCACCGGCTGTGGCAGGGAGTGCATCCCGTGCTGGAGATAGGCCCGGCATATGGGCGCGGTCCCCTCAGGCCGCAGCGCCAGTTCCTGCCCGCCGCGGTCCTCGAAGACGTACATCTCCTTTTGTACGATGTCCGTCACATCGCCGACGCCGCGCGTGAACAGCGATGCGTCCTCGAAGATCGGCGTCTCGATCCACCCGTAGCCGAAGCGCGAGCAGAGGCGGGCCGCCGTCTCACGCACGAAGTCCCAGTAGGGCTGGTCCCCGGGGAGGACGTCCTGGGTGCCGCGCGGCGAGCGGTATTCCTTGTCCATGCTCGTGAGGATACTAGGGTTGGGTGTTAGGTGTCAGGTGTCAGGTGCCAGGGTCACGGGTCAGTGGTAAGTAGCCGGTGACGGTGGAGTAGCTGCCACTTGCTGCTTGATCCTGGCTCCTTGCATGCGGGTGCTAAACTTGTGAAAAGATGACTCTTAAGCAGCAACAGATCGGCGAGGCGCTTCTCAAGCGCGTGACTGAGTATCTCCCGCCAAAGGGCGTGGGGCTGGTACGAGACGCCCTCGAGTTCGCAATTGAGTGCCATGACGGGCAGTTCCGGCGCAGCGGCGATCCCGTAATCACGCACCCGCTGCACGCGGCGGAAACATGCGCGGGCCTCCAGCTCGACGCCGGGACAGTGGCTGGAGCGCTCCTGCACGACGTCCAGGAAGACTGCGACATCTCGAACCAGGAGATCGCCCGCCGCTTCGGGCCGGAGGTGGCGGTGATGGTGGAGGGTGTCACCAAGCTGAGCCACATCTCGGAGCAGGCCGCCGAACACCGCGCGGGCGAGCAGCAAACCCAGGCGGAGAACCTGCGCAAGATGTTCCTGGCGATGGCCCAGGACCTGCGAGTGGTCATTATCAAGCTCGCGGACCGCCTGCACAACATGAAGACGCTCTGGGCGCTGCCGCCCGATGACCAGCAGCGAATCGCCCGCGAGACGATGGAGATCTACGCGCCCCTGGCCGCCCGCCTGGGCATCTGGGAGCTGAAGTGGCAGCTGGAGGACCTGGCCTTCCGCCATCTGCACCCGGACCACTACAAGTTCATCGCCGACATGCTGGACGCCAAGCGCCACGAACGCGAGAAGTACGTCGCCGAAGTTACCGGGGTTCTTCGGGATGAGCTTGAAGAGGCCGGAATCAAGGCCGAGATCCAGGGCCGTGCCAAGCACATCTACAGCATCTACCAGAAAATGGAGAAGTATGCCGCCGACGGCCGCAGCGTGGACGAGATATACGACCTCATTGCCGTGCGCGTCCTGGTCGAGACGGTCACCGACTGCTATACGGCCCTCGGCGTGGTACACGGCCTGTGGCGGCCGCTGCCAAACGCCTTCGACGACTATATCGCAAGTCCCAAAGAGAGCATGTACCAGGCCCTCCACACCACAGTGATGGCGGTCAAGGCCCAGCCGCTGGAAGTCCAGATCCGCACTCACGATATGCACCGGACAGCCGAGTACGGCATCGCGGCCCACTGGCGGTACAAGGAAGGCTCGAAGCGGGACGTCCGCTACGAGGAACGACTTGCCTGGTTGCGGCAACTGATGGACTGGCAGCGCGAGATCTCACGCGCGGAAGAGATGGTTGAGGCCGTGAAGACGGACATCTTCCAGGACCAGGTCTTCGTCTTCACTCCAAAGGGTCAGATCAAGGACTTGCCCACCGGTAGCACGCCCCTGGACTTCGCGTACCGCATCCATACAGACCTCGGCCACCGCTGCATCGGCGCCAAGGTCAACGGGCGCCTGGTGGCGCTAAACTACCAGCTCCGCAACGGCGACGTCGTCGAGATCCTGACTTCGAAATCGGACAAGGGCCCCTCGCGGGATTGGATGAACCCCAACCTGGGCTTCATCCGCACGACGCACGGGCGAGAGAAGATCCGCCAGTGGTTCAAGCGCCAGGAACGAGCCGAGAACATCGCCCGCGGCAAAGAGCTGGCGGATAAAGAACTGGAACGGCTGGGAACGAGCCTGTCCGAGATGGGAGACCAGCTCCTCAAGATGTTCAAGTTTGAGGATCTCGAGGACTTCTTTCTCCGCGTAGGCTACGGCGAGATCAGCAGCCAGCACATCTCCAACAAGGTGGCCGCCCTGATCCAACCGGAGGAGGTCGTCCAGACCGTCGTCGAGCGCCGGGCACCCACGGTCAGCACAGCAATTCGCGTGCTGGGGA
>DASSZB010000297.1:0-2562 GCA_035702935.1 Dehalococcoidia bacterium | reverse complement strand
TCTTGATTGGAATGCCCCTGATGGCCTGCGAAGCCACACTCGATGAATCGCTCACCAATTTCACTGTTGGTGAATGTATCGCTGACCAATCAGATGAGGTCAAGGACGTAGAGGTCGAGTCCGCAGACCACGTTTCCTGCGACACGCCCGGCGCGCTTCGCGTGACGGCTGTCTTCGACATGTCGGGCGGAGACGACTTTCCTGGCATCGACGCCGTCGATCAGGCGGCACTCCAGGGCTGCCCGGAAGACACGGTAACCTACATGTTCCCAACGGAGGAATCCTGGGAGCAGATCGACGACAGGGAGA
Source organism: Dehalococcoidia bacterium (assembly GCA_035702935.1). Classification (GTDB taxonomy): domain Bacteria; phylum Chloroflexota; class Dehalococcoidia; order SM23-28-2; family RBG-16-64-32; genus DASSZB01. The sequence goes on along the minus strand of DASSZB010000297.1, from coordinate 2,253 downwards.
TCGTCTGCCTGGCGGAGGCCTGAGATTCCCAGGCTTACGTCATCACGAGGGTGTCCTTAGACGGCGGTCAGGGCCGGATTCTCAGCACGCCATCCTCCCCCCGCTCCACGACCGGAGCCACGTCCGAGACGTCGAGGCGCGCACAGTACGCCACGTCCTCGCCGAGCCCCATCCGCACGAGGTCCGCGGCGTGGTACGCGGAGGCGACCGCGTCACCGATGTCGCCGGCGGCCACGAAGGCGTTCCGTGCGAAACGAGCGGCGTCCAGCGCCCCCGGCGGGTCCGGCAGGCGCAATGCCGCGTCCACGATGGCGCCGGCGCCCAGGGCGTCTTCCAGTACGAAAGTTGATCCGCCGTAAGCGGCGGAGCAGACGACAGCGATGTCCACGCCAAGTTCGCGTGCGATGCTCACCGCGGCTTTCGCAGCCGCCGACCTGTTCAGCAACGACCCCACGAGCAGCGCGGGCGCCTCCGCCAGCGCGGCCAGGATGCGGGTGCCGTTCGAGGTGGCCAGGATGACGGACTTCCCGGAGAAGTCAAGCTTGGAGAACTCCGAAGGCGAGTTTCCGTAGGCGAAGCCCTTGGGCGGCAGGCCGTCCTTCTCCCCGCACAGGACATAGCCGGGCAGCTTCCCGGACAGCGCCCGCGCCGCCTCGATATCCGCCGACGCGACCACACTCGCCGCTCCCCGCTCCAGCAGCGTGACGATGCTGGACGACGCCCGCAGCACGTCCACGACGATACAGACAGACCGCGCCGCGTCAAAGCGCTGGCCGGGGAGCAAGGCAACGTCTATCTGCATGGTATGGCGGCGGGCTGTTCTCTCTTGTCTGGCGTCTCTGGTCTCCGATATTATGCCGACGAGACCAGCCCCAACGAAAGAGTGCCCGTTTTCGGCGAGGAGCGCAGCCTCTGCCGCTCAGCCGCAGTAAGGAGAAGGCCTCTTCCATGTTCGCAGAAAAGCTCCGGGCCGCCGCCGAGGGGAACAACAGCTTCCTCTGCATTGGCCTTGATCCTGACCCGGAGCTCATGCCCCACCCTCACGTTCCCTCGTTCCTCCAGGAGATCGTCGAGGCCACGAGCGACCTTGTTTGCGCTTACAAGCCGAACCTTGCGTTCTTCGAAGCGATGGGCCTCGAGGGCATGCAGGTGCTGCTGGAGAGCCTCCAGGCCGTTCCGAAGCACATCCCAATTATTGCGGACGGCAAGCGCGGGGACATCGGGAATACGGACCGCATGTACGCGCGCGCGCTCTTCGACGTCTACAAGTTCGATGCCGCCACTGTAAACGCTTACGGGGGCCGTGATGGGGTGCAGCCATTTATCGACCACAAGGACCACGGCGTCTTCATCTGGTGCCGCTCCTCCAACCCCGGCGCCGCCGACATCCAGGACCTGCCGCTCACCGACGGGCGCACGGTTTACGAGGCCATGGCCGCGCAGGCCCGGGAATGGAACGAGTACGGCAACGTTGGCCTCGTCATGGGCGCTACGTGGCCCGAGCAGATCGAGAGCGTGCGGGACATCTGCCCGGACATGCTCCTGCTGCTTCCCGGCGTAGGCTCCCAGGAAGGCGACCTGGAGGCGTCGGTCCAGGCGGCTGCCGATTCTGACGGCGGCGGTTTTCTTATTAATGCCTCGCGGGGCGTCATCTATGCCGCCGCGGGCGACGGGTATGCCAGGGCAGCCCGGAAAGCCGCGCAGAAACTGCGCAACCGTATCAACGTCATGCGTGAGGCCGTCTTAGCGAGGCGCTGAGCCATGATAATGGAGATCCGCCTGGGCGACGTTGTCCGCCTCAGGAAGGTGCACCCCTGTGGAGGCTATGATTGGCAGGTGTACCGCCTGGGCGCTGATATCGGCATCCGCTGCCAGACCTGCGGGCGCAGCGTCATGCTGGCCAGGAGCGTGTTCGAAAAACGCGTGAAGTCGTTCCTCAGCCGCGGACCGGACACCGAAACCACCCCATGAACCTGCGGTACCAGGGCCGAGTGCGCGACGTCGTGAAGTCCCGCGCCCTCCTCTCCGACAAGAACTTCGCCAGCCTCTGGTTGAGCCAGGGCATCGCCCAGACGGCCTCCAACGCCATGCTATTCAGCCTGCTGGTGGTCATCCTGAGCATCACCGGGTCTTCCGTGCACACCAGCCTGCTGGTGTTGTCATTCACGCTCCCTTCGATCCCCATGGGCATCGTCGTGGGTGTTGTGCTGGACCGTGTGCGCAAGGACTCCGTCCTCGTGATCACGAACCTGG